>DAIDJA010000127.1 GCA_027451605.1 Acidimicrobiales bacterium | reverse complement strand
GTTGACGGCGGACTATCAATGGGATACTAAGCTGTATAAGCCGGCTGGATCATGTTATATTGACTTGACTTCTCGCAGCCGCTGATACGATACGGTCAGGTGAATTTCGACTGCGCTAGAGGTACGACTATGGCACTAAAATTTGCCAATACCACCTCTTTTAAGACTTTTTTCGACCTCAACGGAGACGCAAATACTATTAATATAGTATTAATCTAAATAGCGGTAAATTTAAAAATATGCACCCTACTTAATCGAAATAGAATCAGCCCGCAAATGTAAATAAACTGGTATATAAAACTGTAAGGAGGAATAATGGACTATTCAATTATGACAAGAAACGTAGCAATCCAGGGAAATGGTGGCGATTGGATCTCAGCTTATCTAGCCGTACCTCTTGATAAAAAACAATGTGGAAGTGTTATCGTAAATCATCACCTACCGGGATGGGATGAGGGGTCAAAGGAAATCACTCGCAAGTTTGCTTCCCATGGCTATATTGCGATTTGTCCCAACCTACACCATAGAGAGGGTCCGGAACTCTCACCTGATGATGCAGCTGCTGCCATACGGGCAGCCGGAGGCGTACCAGATGAGCGCTACCTAGGAGATTGCCAAGGAGCGATCGACTATTTGCGAAACCAACCACAGTCGAATAGGAAAGTGGCAGTAATCGGATACTGCTCCGGTGGTAGACAGGCCTACCTTGCCGCATGCAACTTAAATATAGACGCAGCAGTACCTTGTTATCCGGGATTAGTCGCAGGTGAGTTGCCTAAGGACTTCCCTATTAAAAATATGAAACCAATAGTTAACCAGACTAAAAATATTAATTGCCCGATTTTGGGTTTATTTGGAAACGAAGACTCCAATCCCTCGCCGACTCATGTGGCTGAAATCGAAAAAGAATTAAAAGCTTATTCAAAGTCCTTTGAATTTCATAGATACGATAACGCAGGCCATGCATTCTTTGCGACCGATAGAGTAAGTTACAGGCCCGAAGCCGCAGTAGATGGCTGGAACAAAATATTTGATTTTTTCGAAAGGACAATCAATTAAATACTATGTGTACCTATAAAACTGAAATTGTAAAACTATCGGGCAGCATCAAGACAAATTCAAAATGGAACAAATTATCAAAAGCGACAGTTTATTTTGACCATCCATACAATGCACCTTATGAACACAGCCTCAACATAGACTTCATAGATTCCAGCAACAGTTTTTCTCAACGAGTTGCCATAGAACTTAATCCGGATGACGCCAGAGAACTTGCCTTTAAAATACAGGAGTTGCTAAATACGGATATCAAACTATAGATCAACTGTAATGCAAATTCAGATATTTCAATAGAGATATTATCCAGATCTACAAAAACCGCAACCGATAGAAAGCTTCTTATATTGGCAAAACTTGCATCTTCTAATCTAAAAGTTCCAAATAATAAACTAAAAGTAAAACGCCTGGCGCAGTATAAAGTAAAATATTAAAGTAATTTTATGAAAGGAAACTTACAATAATGGAAAAACAAGAAGCTTTCGATAAATTCAAGTCTTGTGCCGTAGAGATATTACAGGTCGAAGCCGATAAGATAACGGTCAGTGCCAAATTCGGCGATGACTTGGATGCTGATAGTTTAGATTTAACCGAACTCGTAATGGCTCTAGAAGAAGAATTTGATATTGAAGTTGAAGAAGATGAACTTGACGGCATTGAAACTGTAGGCCAGGCATTCGAGTTGGTATACGCAAAAATAAATTAACCAATGCGTGTTGTTGACCGTACAGTACAGCACGTTAATCCCGATGGCACAGCCAGGCAAGTCGCCGTAACGGGAATTGGGGTGGTATCTAGTTGTGGTATTGGAAAAGAACAATTCTTTAAGGGATTGCTTGATCCAACAAATTTAACTGCGCCTAGGCGCGTGCTGGAATTTGATGCCAGCGGGTTGTTCGAACCAAAAGAACTAAGGCGTGTAGACAGGTTCTCACAATTTGCCACAATGGCAACTCATGAGGCCCTATTACAGGCAAAGATAATTGACGGCAATGAAAATCAAATCATCAATATTGACCCTAATCGGATAGGCGTTATGATCGCCACGGGTGTCGGTGGATTGGAAACATTGGAAGGTCAAATTGAGGTACAGCTTTCCAAGGGAGCAAAGAGAGTATCGCCATTTTTAGTACCGATGATGATGTCTAATGCTGCGTCGGCGAACATTTCCATGCGTTACAAATTTCAAGGTCCTTGCGAAACTGTAATTACAGCCTGTGCATCTTCGACGCATTCTATCGGTAATGCGGCTCGGCTTGTTGCCTCAGGTAGATGCGACATTATGATAGCGGGAGGCGCTGAGGCCCCCCTTACTACGACCGGCATAGCAGCTTTTAGAAACATGACGGCTCTTTCATCCACCGATGTTTCGATGCCCTTCGATAAAAATCGTGACGGATTTGTAATTGCAGAAGGTGCAGCTACTTTAATTCTGGAAGATTTAGAACATGCCAAACGTCGTGGTGCCAATATTTTGGGCCTAATTATAGGAGCCGCATCATCGGCTGATGCTCATCATATAACTGCTCCGGCACCGAACGGACTTGGAGCACTTAGCTGTATGCAACTTGCGCTTGAAGACGCCAACTTGGAACCCGAAGAAATTTCCCATATAAATGCACATGGAACTTCTACTCCCTTAAATGACGCTGCCGAAGCCGAGGCGATTGGTAAATTGTTTTCCAGTAACCGTCCACCCGTCACCTCAATTAAAGGGGCTATCGGTCATTCCCTGGGTGCGGCGGGCGCCATCGAAGCGGTGGCGTGTATTTTAACCAATCAAAAGGAGCTTATACCCCCAACTATTGGGTTGAAAATACTTGATCCGGAATTCAATATGGATGTTGTCAAAGATGAACCCCGCAAATTCCAACCGGGGAATATAATTTCAAATTCATTTGGATTCGGCGGTCACAACGGATCTGTTATTATAGCGCCTCCACACTAGAAACTTTGCTTAAGTATTCAGTGTATGTTGCATAAAGGTCAACTTAAAGCCTGCAACAACCCTAATTTATCAACAAAAGACGGTTAGTCTCGCCTATAATCACCCGACTGAAACCGGCTGTGCCTAAGTTAATTTTTTAGATAATCTTTTAGCTCATTTAAAACCGGGATCGGTCCGGGATCAATTCCTATGAGTTCGGCCATCTTCAATGAAATTAGATCTGACTTATATATAATGTCAAATAGTTGACACAGATCACAATCTCCCAGAGCCTTCAGCTCAACTATTTCTTTAACCTGTTCGTTTAAAATGTTCTTGACCCATTTCATGCGTCGTTCAAGTTGAGGGTGTACGTTATCGAATTTAATTTGCACTAAAGATAGTACTTGGCGGGTTATATCTCCCATAACTCCCCATCCTGCTAATTCATTATGACATAGTTCAGGATAAACATTAACAAAGGCCGGTGCCTTTACATTCTCATTGATTTGCTTTTTAAGTCTGTCAACGGCAATCTGCCCAAGCCCCGCCGAAGAATAAATTAGGGGAATCGAATTCAATAACGCTTTAGAAGAATCTACAATTAATTTCGAATCATAACTCCCTTTTAATTTTTTCAGGTGTTTAACCGTAGAATCTATCCATAGGGATGCTCCCGGCATCAGACCCACCTGTTCAAGGATCAATAGGATAGGTACAGTCATTGCCCCAATGGCTGCGCGCGGCTGTGGAATGGATTTCGGTAACTTAATATGTTCTATCTGCCAGTCTGTTGCAAGTTTTTGGAGCTCACCTCCCGAACTTATAACTACCATCGAAGCTCCGGCTTCAAAACATTCCTCCGATGAAGTAATAGTTTCTTCGGTATTGCCGGAAAACGAGATAGCTATGACTAAACTACTTGGTCCCACATAGGCAGGCATTTCATAAGACTTAACTACCGAAACGGGTACGGAAGAAAATTCGTTTGCCAGACTGGAAGCAATATCGCCGGCGATAGAACTTCCTCCCATCCCGAAAATTGTTACATTTTCGATATTGTCATGGTCGATAAGCTTTAGCGGAGTATAGTTTTTTTTGGCAACTTCCATCTGATCTGGCAGATCTAGGGTTGCATTCAACATGTTTAATGAATCCAACAAGATATTTTCCGTTCGTAAACTTGGAACTTAATTTCCGACTAGTTATTGTCTTACACTTCAAAAGTCGGCTTAATTCCATTTTGATTAATCAAATTTTGTATTCGCTGATCATCTTCAGCTGAAGCCGCAATGGCTTCCGCAACAAGCAAAACCGGTATATTTTCCTTAATCGGATAGATTCTTCTTAGCCGAGGGTTATAAAATATGTCTTCGCTTTCGATATAATATAGCGGACCCTTATCTTCCGGGCAGGCCAATAAACTTAAAAATTCACTGTCAATTTGAGCCACTTCTTCTCCTAATTAAATTATCTGCATGAAAACAATCTTAAATATTGATTTCGCAATCCTATAAATCTTCCAAAAAATACTGTATATTTGAACAAGTGTACTTTCAGAATGTCAAAGTATTCGATATTCTATTATATTTCAGGTCAAAAGAGCTTGTTAATCATTCTTGATTAATTCGCTATTTATATTTGATATCAGCGTCAAGACTTCATCCAAATATTTGAACATGTTGACTTTGGTATCAGCCTCAACATTAATTCTCAGTAGCGGCTCAGTATTGGATGGGCGGATGTTTACCCACCAGGTTCCGAAATCTATGGTAATCCCGTCAAGTTTGTCTACAGTACAATCAAAATCTGAATAATACCGGTCCAACTTTGCCAACATTAGCGAAGTATCTGCAACGGATACATTCTTTTCGCCTGAAGCAAAATATTTCTGAAATGGCTTCCGTAATTCTGACAGCTTCTGTTTTGAAGTAGAGAGAAGCTCCAAAACTATAAATGCTGCAATCAAACCTGAATCGGCCCGAAAATTATCTTTAAAATAGTAGTGACCGGAGTGTTCACCACCGAATACTGCATTTGTTTGCGCCATAGTATTTTTAATAAATGAATGTCCTACCCTGGTCCTAACAGCTGTTCCGCCGTTGGCTTCAATTGTTTCGGGGACAATTTTAGAACAAATAAGATTATGCAACACAGTCGATCCCGGGTATTTTCTTAATACGGATTCTGCCACCAAGGCCGTAGTTATAGAACCTGACAACGGTTCACCCAAATCATCTACAAGAAACACCCGATCGGCATCACCGTCAAAGGCTAGGCCGATGTCGGCCTTGGCCTCTAACACCCTTTCAACCAAATCACGTTGATTTTCTTCCTGAATTGGATCTGCGGGATGGTTCGGAAACGTCCCGTCCAATTCCGGATACAATACTTCCAGATCAACGCCCATCCCCTCAAAGGCAACCGGTACAATTAATCCTCCCATGCCGTTTGCGGTATCGGCAATGACTTTGAGGTTACCAAAATCAGATACCTCAACGAAACTTCGAACATGTTTCACAAACTCGTCAAGAAGGTCCACAGAGGTGATCAAGTCTTCATCACCTTCCATCAATATTTTATTCTTAAGGGCATCTTTGGCGTACTGCTTAATTTCCAGAAGCCCGGTTTGTTCGCCAATTGGAGCTGCCTTATTACCGCAAAGTTTGATTCCGTTATATTGTGCGGGGTTATGCGAAGCCGTAAACATTGCCCCAGGCATATCCAAGAAACCGGATGCAAAATACAGCATATCAGTAGAAGCCATTCCGATGTTTACCACTCGCACACCCACGGAGGTAACACCCTGGCAAAATGCAATAATAAGAGTATCACCGGTTGGTCTCATATCTTTTGCGACCACAATCGTATCGGTCGAAGTTACTTTAGCAAATGCGAAACCAATCGC
>DAIDJA010000126.1:3478-5908 GCA_027451605.1 Acidimicrobiales bacterium | reverse complement strand
CTGTTACCGGGTCTAAAAGGCTTATCCGAGCTGCAATTAAATATGCCGTTGAAAATTCACGAAAATCGGTAACTTTAGTTCATAAAGGAAACATTCAAAAGTTTACCGAAGGCGCCTTCAGACAGTGGGGCTATGAATTGGTTAAAGAAGAATTCTCCGATGTTGCAGTTGGCTGGGATGACTGTAACGGTGAACCGGGCGACAAGGTCCTTGTAAAAGATGCCATAGCCGACAATATGCTGCAGCAGATTCTCTTAAGACCGCAGGAAATAGACGTAATTGCGACAACTAATTTAAACGGTGACTATCTGTCAGATGCATTGGCCGCACAGGTCGGGGGAATAGGAATAGCCCCCGGAGCAAATATTAATTACGTCTCCGGTCACGGCATTTTTGAAGCCACACACGGTACGGCACCTAAGTATGCAGGTCAGGACAAAGTGAATCCGGGTTCGGTAATACTATCGGGAACTTTGATGTTCGAACACCTCGGATGGAAAGAAGTCGCCGCAGATATCGTTAAAGCCATGGGGACTACAATCGGTGAAGGTATTGTCACTTACGACTTTGCCCGATTAAGGCCCGGTGCTACCGAAGTAAAGTGCTCCGAATTTGCAAGCGCGATTGTGGACAGATTGTAATATTTGTTTAAAAATGTTACTTCATGCCGTCTTTTCGTACGCGATTTAACCTTTGTAAATAGTAATTAATAAAAATAGAAAGTTGTAAATAAATAAAATGACTGACACTAGTTCAAATTTAGGCCGGAAAACCGTGAATGTTACGGTAACCGGAGCTGCGGGTCAAATTTCTTACTCTCTTCTTTTTAGGATAGCATCGGGGGATGTATTCGGATCGGACACTAATGTAAACCTAAAATTGTTGGAGATTGAACCCGCTATGAAGACTCTGGAAGGTGTGGCAATGGAGTTAGACGACTGCGCTTTCCCATTGCTATCCTCAATAGAATTAACTTCGGATGCAAATACGGCATTTAAAGATACCAATTGGGCACTTTTGGTCGGATCGGTTCCAAGAAAGGCCGGAATGGAGCGGAAGGACTTATTGTCTATTAACGGAGGTATTTTTAAACCTCAGGGAATCGCAATTGAAAACAATGCAGCAAGTGATGTGCGTATATTGGTAGTGGGTAATCCGTGTAACACGAATTGCCTTATTGCAAGGGCCAATGCCACCTCAATTCCTGATGACAGATGGTTTGCTATGACCAGGCTTGATCAGAACCGGGCACAGTCCATGCTTGGGCAAAAAGTGAGTAAGCATTCCTCCGCGGTGTCTCATGTTGCCATTTGGGGAAATCACTCGTCGACGCAGTTTCCCGATTTTGAAAATGCCTTTATAGATTCCGTGCCTGTACCCGAAGTAATATCAGATCGGGCTTGGCTGGAAGAAGATTTTATTAAAGCAGTCCAGCAACGTGGTGCGGCAGTAATACAGGCTAGAGGATCTTCGTCAGCGGCTTCAGCGGCCAATGGCGTCGTCGATTCGGTAAGGTCCGTAATTAATCCGACAATAGCCGGCGACTGTGTATCTTTGGCAGTTGTATCCCACGGAGAGTACGGAGTACCCGAGGGTCTTATATTTGGATTGCCGATTATCTCTGACGGCAGTTCCATAAAAGTAGAAACCGGACTTTCACATTCTGAATTTGCCGCAGAAAAGATTAGATTGACAACCGAAGAACTTTTAGAAGAAAAAGAAAGCGTAAAAGAACTGGGGCTAATTTAATCTTCGGTTCTTGGATACTAAAGCCACTTGGTTTTAGGTTTAAATTTAAATGTTTGTTTTGACTTTCGGGTCAAGCCAGTCATTGAGTACCGTTTAGCGTGGAGAAAAATATGGGTTTTGATTATGACGTATTAATAATTGGGTCCGGATTCGGTGGATCTGTAACGGCTTTAAGAGCCGCCGAGAAGGGATATAAGGTCGGAGTTCTGGAGGCCGGGAAGAAATACACGCAAAAGGATTTTGCCAAGACCTCGTGGGATATGAAAAAGTATCTTTATGCACCCGGTTTAGGATGTCGCGGAATACAGCGTATAACACCACTTAAAGATGTCTTCATTCTTTCCGGAGCGGGAGTTGGCGGAGGCTCTTTAGTATACTCAAATACTTTATATGAACCAATGGATCCGTTCTTTAACGACAAGCTATGGGCTCATATCACTGACTGGAAATCGGAGTTGGCTCCATTTTATAAAAAGGCAAAAGCGATGCTCGGTGTGGACAAAGTTCCCAAAATTACTCCCGCCGACAAGGTTATGCAGGAGCTTGCCAGGAAACTGGGCGTAGAGGACACCTTTAAACCTACGGATGTAGGAGTATTTTTTGGAGAACCGGGCAAACCGGTAGATGACCCCTTTTTTGAAGGAGCCGGTCCGGAAAGATCGGGATGCGTTGGGTGTGGTG
>DAIDJA010000126.1:0-3468 GCA_027451605.1 Acidimicrobiales bacterium | reverse complement strand
CGCAATCAAAATGTTGGATATATATATATACCGAAGAAATTTATTCATGTTTTTTTTTTGAGTGTGTGTTGGTGGGTGTATGGTGGGCTGTAGACACAATGCCAAGAATTCACTCGATAAGAACTATCTTTATTTCGCACAAAAACTGGGTGCGAAAATTCATCCGGAGACAAAAGCTATTGACGTGATTGCACTTGATTCGGGTGGGTATGCCGTGGTGACGCAACGACCCGGTGCTTGGATAAATAAACACAAAAAGGTTTATACAGCTGAAAAAGTAGTGTTCTCTGCGGGAGTTTTGGGTACTTTGAAACTTTTATTTAAATTAAAGGAGACCGGTCGACTGCCGAAGATCTCGGACAGACTCGGAAATGTCGTAAGGACTAACTCTGAAGCGATAGTGGGAGCCACTGCCGATGAAGTTCCTGCCGAAGACCTGACAAAAGGAGTTGCCATATCTTCGTCTATCTATCCCGATGCCGTAACACATATTGAGCCGTGTCGATATTCAAAGGGATCCAATTCTATCTCTGTCCTGACAACCATGATGGTTGACGGTGGTGAGGGAATATCGCGTCGCAAAAAATTCCTTAAGCAAATTATTCAGAACCCGCGAGAATTTTTGAAGTCTTTCGTTAAGACCAGGTGGTCGGAAAGATCAGTTATTTTGTTGGTAATGCAGACTAAAGACAATTCAATGAATATAATTCGAAAGCGCGGTTTCTTGACGACGGTTCAGGGTCACGGTGAGCCGAATCCAACTTATCTTCCCGTTGCCAACAATGCCGCCAGAGTTGTGGCAGATATTATAAAGGGTCAGCCTTGGGGATCGTGGGGAGAAGCGCTTTTTGATGCACCGACAACGGCTCATATAATCGGAGGTGCTTGCATAGGTAATTCTCCGGATGAAGGCGTGGTGGATCCTTTTCACAGAGTATTTGGCTACGAAGGACTGTTTGTCGCAGACGGCTCAGTCATTGGCGCAAATCTTGGTGTTAATCCTTCGCTAACGATTACTGCAATGTCAGAAAGAGCTATGTCCTACTGGCCAAACAAAAATGAACCTGATGTAAGGCCAAAACTTGGCGAGCCCTACTCTAAAATTGATCACATAAAGCCCGTAAAACCCGCAGTTCCGGATTCTGTTATTGAATCTATTCCATTAAGACTCGCTCAAAAAAATTGAAGGTATAAGTTTGGACAACATGATTTTCAACAAGTATGCATCCTTGTTGAGTTATGTAATTTTTAAATGCAAGTCATAAATGAATCATTTAATCGGATCTTAAATTAGATATCGGCTGTCGACGTGTTCCTTTAGCTCCGGCAAAACATTGAGCGATATCCAAAAAAGTTACCGCACCGCCACCTACTGCGGTTAGGTTGAGATCTTTTGAGTTTCTTCGTTGGGTGACAAGCAAACAAAAATCAAGTGCAGACCCGGTAATTTTGTTTGATGCAGATGTGTCTCCGATCAATAAATCCTCTCCGTCGTTCTTGAGTGCGACAAATAACTTGTCTTTGGGTTCTTCCAGTTCATTTAATTGGAATGACCATTTGAATGTTTTTACTCCCAGCTCAGCTATATAACGCAGTGCATTTGAAGTTTCCCGTATTGTTTTCAACGTATCGTAAATATCTTGAGAATGCGCCCAATATTCCATGATTCTGGATATGAGAGCTGTGGATGTTTTCATCTCCGGTCCGAACCAAGGTATCTTTGACTCAAGGTCTTTAGAGACGAAATTGTTTCTAAGGGTTAGATGATTTGATTTAAATAAATCTAATGTTTTAGACGGACCCAAATCTCTATATTTTTGCAAATGAATGTCCATTAAGTTCGATTCATGTCCTTTATAAGCCGTTTTTATTTTAGAAAAAGATTCGGGTTCAACCAGAGCCGTCGACATTATTTCATCAAAAAATGCCAAATGACCGACTGAATCCAAAATTGACCAACCTTCCGCCGGCGTAGGATCGGTCCACCGGTTAAATGGCAATTGATCCAGTAATTTGAAGATCTGATTAAATAAAATATCGAAATCATTGTCCAGGTCTTCTAGGCTATAAGTAATATTTTTAACGGTCATAATTTAATAGAAATGCAGGTTTTTGAATTAACCGCAAGTATAATTTTAAATCGGATAATTGATTAAGTTTTAAAAAACCTAATGCATCACAAAAATTGTTTGAAACTATAGTTACCGCTTATATAAGATAATGGATGTAGTTGATGAAAGAATCCTGACTTGTATTTATTTCATTTCATGTCATCAATGTAGTCAACTGAAGAAATGATCTTAAGTTTTCATCGTCAAATATCCTATCAACTTGACAAAATATACAACTATAAATGTATGCAACTTCGCAAACATAGCAGATATCGAATTTATGGCACTGTTTGTGGCATTGATGGAGTGATATAGTCATACCGCGATACCGTGTCACAGACCAGTTCAACGGAAAATAAATGAGGTATTATAAACTGGAAACAGTCTTAGTCGGGCTGCTTATAATATTAATTTTGGTTTTTAGCATAGTCGGATTCCCTCTTTTAAACAAAGTTCAGAATCCGACTCAAAAAAATTCCTTGAATGATCCTCGTAATGTTCTAGGTGATTCCATAATCGCAGCGAATATGGTTTATACCACTGATAATAGTCAATTTGGTAGCTATTATGCTACTTAAGTATCAAACGAAATACATAATGTTTTACCATATTTAACATTTGAAAATTCGCCACTAAAAATATCAACGTCTAACAATCCTAAGACTGTACAAGTTGACGCGTGCGGAAATCTAAAGTCTGTTACCAACTGTCAATGGATTGCTATGGCCGCAGCGTCGATATACCATAATGTCTGCTACTATGTCTTTCTCAACAAAGGAACGCCGGTAGCTACTTCAACCGTAGGAACTAGAGGCCGGTCCGGTTCGTCGTTAATTAAAAACTACTTTACCAGTGGGGCTTATTAAGCAACAAGTGGGAATAAACGAACGACATCGCGTGATATAACAAAGGATAATCCGACGAATGCTTCTGATCCCGGATTCCCGCTATCTTAATTTCACAAAAGACCATATAAAATCCGGATGAAATTAAGTTTTTGGAAAGTCTTGGAATAGTTCACCGGCTTAGTCCCGGATTATCAAGAATCTGGCTTTAGATAAAACGATTTACTTGCTGTCGAAATCTTTACAACTATAGACCAACTCGTGCACAACAGCATAATCAGGATAATATTCAAGAAACTAACAATACGGGACCGGAGAAATAAATTAGCCAGATTATTTATAAATTAATTGCTTTGTGATATATTTGAGTTTAGTTTTAAAATTCCTTACAGCCTATTTTTAGATTAAGTATGTGAATTTATCAGAATAAGTAAACCTTAACGATAAGGAGGACTAAAAGTGAGTGATTATTCCGGCGGTCCCGGGTGGTGGCAGGCATCTGACGGTAAATG
>DAIDJA010000125.1 GCA_027451605.1 Acidimicrobiales bacterium | reverse complement strand
ACCCTCATTGAGCCCTCTTCCATCTTGCCGTCAGTCGCTCCCGTGGCGACAATGATGTTTCTAAGTTCGGTGACGTAGGCTTTAGCCATATCCGATGATGTTATATCGGGTGCGCTTACAATTTCAACCAGTGGAATCCCCGCTCTGTTATAGTCAATTAAAGTGGCACTGGATTCATGAATTCTTCCGGATGCACTAAAGTGGGTGCTCTTGCCGGTATCTTCTTCGATATGGGCTCTGACGATCCCCACTATGCTTTTATCGCTCAGTTTTACATATCCTTCCGCATTAATCGGAATGTCATATTGAGAAATTTGAAAATCTTTAGGCATATCCGGATAAAAGTAATTTTTCCGGTGAAATATGGAATTTTGTACCCGACAATTAAGGGCAAGCCCGATTCGAATCGCATATTCAACCGCCGTTTTATTAAGAACCGGAAGAGATCCGGGCAGGCCGAGACACACCGGACATATTAAAGTGTTGGGTTCCATTCCAAAGGAGTTCTTGCAGCCGCACCACAGCTTAGTTGCCGTCTTGAGTTCGCAGTGAACTTCAAGACCGATGGTAGCCTCAAATCCCTCCTGTTTCAAAAAGTTTTCCGTGGTTTGTTCTTTTGTCGTAGGTTTATCGCTCATTTTACCGATTTCAACACTGTTAATTCTGATCTCATGCCAATCCTAATTCTTTGGAGAAACTTGGTCTCTGAGTGTTTCCAGAGCCGAAGCCACCCGAATGACTTTTGAATCGCAGAGACCGTCGGCTAATATTTGTATACCAAGCGGCATACTGTCATTGTCTAGTCCGAAAGGAATGCTGATGGCAGGGTGTCCCGCCAGATTTGACGGAATTGTGAATATGTCGGACATATACATCTGGAGTGGGTCATCCAGTTTGGACCCGAATTTAAATGCACCCGTGGGTGTCGTCGGACAAATAATTACATCGACATTTCGATAGGCGTTTTTAAAGTCGGAAATTAGAGCCGTTCTGAGCTTTTGAGCGGTTCCGTAATACGCATCATAGTATCCCGAAGATAGTGCATAAGTTCCCAGCATAATTCGGCGCTTTACTTCCTGTCCGAAACCTTTGGTTCGGGTGTTGATCATCATTTCATCAACGTTGTCTCCGTCAACTCTTAGTCCGTATCTTACGCCGTCGAATCGTGCCAGGTTGGAAGAGGCTTCCGCGGGGGCTATCAGGTAATAGGTCGATAGGGAGTACTTGACGTACGGAAGGGATATTTCTAAAATTTCAGCCCCGTTTTCCCTTAAAAGGTCGGCGGCATCGGTCAGCGATGCCTTAAGCCGGTCATCGAGGAATTCGTTGAATTCACTTATCAACCCGATCTTAAGACCTTTTATGTCTCTATCCACATGTGAGACAAAGTCATCTTTGTCGATATTTAAAGATGTAGAGTCGCGGGGGTCGTGGCCGCTAATAGCGTTTAAAACCAAGGCACAGTCACGAACGGATTTTCCGAAAGGTCCTATCTGGTCTAAAGACGACGCAAATGCAATTAATCCATACCTTGACACAAGACCATAAGTGGGCTTCATTCCAACGATTCCGCAAAATGCGGCCGGCTGTCTAATCGATCCTCCGGTATCGGAGCCCAAGGCTACGCTTGCCATTTCGGCCTTTACCGCGCATGCGCTTCCTCCGCTTGATCCTCCCGGGACCCTGGTCGTATCGATGGGATTTTTAGTAGGACCGAATGCGGAATGCTCGGTGGATGAACCCATCGCAAATTCATCCAGGTTTGTCTTTCCCAAAATTATTGCATCTTCGGCTGTCAAATTTTTTATGACGGTTGCATCATAGGGCGGATTCCATCCCTTTAGGATATTGGAACTGCAGGTTGTCTCAAAGTTATTGGTACAGATGTTGTCTTTGATGGCAATGGGTACTCCGGCCAAAATCCCGACTTCTTTTCCGCTTTTAATTTTTTGGTCTATGGCATCAGCCTGACTTATGGCAATGTCGTCATTTTGGGTTATAAAAGCATTCAAGTCTCCGTTTTTTGACCTGATGTTTTCAAGATACCCAAACAGAACTTCTTTCGCGGTTATCGAACTTTCCTTAATTTTTTGTGCGATATCGAAAGCGGATTCAAATTGGTTCGTCATGGGGTTGGCTTCGGTTCAGTCGTTTAGGATCGGAGGTACTTTGAACTGGTTATTTAATGCTTCGGGCGCATTTTCCAGTACCTTTAGGTTATCAATTGATTCAGCCACAATGTCTTGTCTAAATACATTTTCAAGATCAATGGGATGAGCCGCCGGTGCTATATTACTCAAGTCAAGTCCAGTCAATTCATTTGCATAGCCCAGAATATCCGAAAGCTGATCAGTAAACTTAGCGACCTCTTCTTCGGTAAGACTCAGTTTGGCAAGTTTAGCAACATGAAGCACCTGATCTTTTGAAATAAAGGATTTATCTTGAGACATCAGTCAATGGGGTTAAAGTTAAAAGTTTTGACTCTTAAGTTAAATAAAGCTAATTAGAGTTATATTTAATTTTAGTCAATATGCCGGCGGACAAAATTTAGTGCCCCTTCTAGAATTATTCTTTGATCGTTGTCGAGCGTGGCAACATGATAGCTGTTTTCAAGCCAGATTCTTTCAACTCTGTCATTTAATTTCTCCACCAAGATATCGCCTGAGGTGGGCATAACAACATGATCTTCTCTGCTTGAAAACAGGATAACGTCGGACTTGATATCCTGTAGTCTGTTAAAAAGTTTCCCAACTCCGTCAAAAAGAGACAAAAGAGGTTTTATCGGGGTTCCGTTATAAGAGTACTCCTTTTCTCCCTCTTTTTTAATATCGGATCCAATCGATGTTATTACTTCAGTTCCCTGGTCAGCCATATCTTCTAACGCTTTAGTTAATTCATCAGGCGAAGGTTCCAGCAACGGGTTTACCAAGACGAGTCCCTTAATAAAGTCAAAGTCCGCAGCTAAGTTACACGACAGGGTACCTCCCATTGAGAGACCTGCCACAAAAATATTTTCTGCGTTTTCTCTTAGTCTGTTAAGGGCGACTTTTGTCTCTGAATAAAAATCGTCATATGTTTTATCGAGCATATCTTCTATTTGAGTGCCGTGACCCGGCAATAAAGGCATCTCAACGCTGTAGCCATTTTCCATAAATATGTTTGCTATCGGCCTCATTGATTGACAGTTACCGGTAAAGCCGTGAACCACCAATATTCCTGTATTGCCGCCTTTAAAAGATGCCGGTTCGGCACCGGGTATTATCGTTGAAGTCATAGTATTTGAATTTAGTTCAAATGAAAATACAAAAAATTAAAAAATAGCAAATTAATTTGAATTGTCGGATAAAAACTTGCTAGATTTAATAAAGTTTTAGAAAATGGAGGTTAAACTATGTCAAAATTTGCATTCTTAAGTCCGGAATGGATTGCGGAAGCAAAAAAGATCAGAGATGAGTCCGGCGGAGCAAACGGTGCCATGCCAGGTTCTATTAAGATGAACTTGATCATTACCGAGGTTCCCTTTGGCGAAGGCTCGCTGGATGCGCACGTAGACACAACTGGGCAAAATGCCGATATCGATCTTGGACACTTGGACGGTGCTGACGTCAAAATTACCATTGGATATGACACTGCTAAAGAAGTGTTTGTGCAAGGTAATCAGCAGGCGGCAATGCAGGCTTTCATGGCCGGCAAGATTAAAGTGGAAGGCGATATGGCCAAACTAATGGCTATGCAATCCGCTCAGCCGGATCCAAGTGCAATTGAGATCACAAACAAGATTAAAGATATTACAGAGTAAGAGTCGATCGACATCGATTTCATCTCGTAATTTGTTGAGGACATTATGTTCTTGCAAAATGATCAATGTAAATGCCGCCTTTAAATTGGGCGGCATTTACATTTTGATCTAACTAATTTGGTTTTGACCGATTTTTGGATGTAGCCTGTCGAAGTTAATAACGGCAGGTATCAACTTCACCCTAAAAGTTTTGTCATTTCCGTTTCAAGTTCGGATACTTCCCATTTTGCGCCCTTGTCAATTTCGGTGGTTAATGTCCATGGCTGGAACAACTGAACTTTGCCGCCTTGAACAAAAAATACTTTGCCGGTGGAAGGGCAGTTGGCCGTTGACAGATAGGCCACCAACGGTGATATGTTGTCCGCAGCCCAAGTATCGAATCCCTCTTCGGGAGCCTTAACGATATCGGACAGTCCCGGAGTATTTTCTGTCATCCTGGTTCTTGCCGCCGGGGCAATTGCATTCACTCTGACGCCGTATCTTCCGAGCTCCTGAGAGCAAATTACCGTAAAAGCCGCTATGCCTGCTTTGGCGGCTCCGTAATTAGCCTGGCCGGGGTTACCCAACAGTCCCGAAGTTGACGAGGTATTAACAACGGCTGCATTTACAGGGTTACCGGCTTTGGACTGTTCCCTCCAGTAGGTTGCAGCCCAACGGGTGGGGACAAAATGTCCTTTAAGGTGAACGTGAATTACTGCGTCCCACTCGTCTTCAGTCATGTTGATAAGCACTCTGTCGCGTAATATGCCGGCGTTATTAACCAAAATATCCAA
This sequence comes from Acidimicrobiales bacterium, assembly GCA_027451605.1. Taxonomy (GTDB): domain Bacteria; phylum Actinomycetota; class Acidimicrobiia; order Acidimicrobiales; family JABEUL01; genus JAJZNL01. The sequence continues at coordinate 1,379 of DAIDJA010000125.1, read as the reverse complement.
ACCGCCAAAAGCTTCTACGGCAGTATTTATAAGATTCTGTCCGCCCTGCCAGTCCGCAATATTGTCTGTATTGGCTACCGCTTGGCCTCCCAAGGCTTTAATCTCGTCGACAACTACTTGTGCCGCCGAACGGTCATCCCCGGTACCGTCCAGTGAGCCGCCCAAGTCATTGACCACAACTTTAGCGCCTTCTTTTGCAAACAGATGTGCGTGTTCTCTGCCGATGCCTCTTCCCGCACCGGTAATAATGGCAATTCTGCCGTCTAATGATCCCATATATTTTTCCTTTCTCTGAAAATTTAAGTCTTAAATAATCTGTACTTTTTTATCGTTGTTTTTCTGTGTAGTTGTTTGTTCTGGCAGTACTTAGGTACAATCTAGGACAAGCTCTCTTAAGACAAATTTCGTACATATGAGCTTGGCAGATGCCAAATATATATACTAATCGCAATATTTGAAGTTGATTTAAATCTTTTAATAATCTGCCTTTCGAAAAATATTGCAATTGTTTAAGCCTGTATCGAATATAAAATGATTGTATTAGATTCTAAGTAATCTCACGCCCGGTGTTAAAATATTATTTAAATGTTTCAAGCTGTAGTTTTCTGGCGCAGGCTTAAGCTGTTTCTGATCTTGATTGCCAGCATCTTAATTCTTACCGGGTCTTTTGCGGTAACGTTTGCTTCGGTAAGTCGGCCGATATTTTCGGAACCTGCCGTAATGTCCAACTATGAATTGAATACATTCTTGGAAAATAAGGCCGTTGCACAGGTGGAATCTCAAATTGTGGTGAACCTTCCCAAGGCAACTACAAGCCCTATACCCGCACCGACTTATGTATTGTCTAAACCTCTGGGATCACATCAGCTTTTTGGTTTCGCACCGTACTGGACGCTGGCAAGTGAACAAAGTTATCCGATTCAGGATTATACTACAATTTCTTATTTTTCGATCGGAGTAAATGCTGACGGAACTTTAAATGAGTCAGGCTCAGACTGGTCCGGATATAACTCTCAGGCGTTGGTAAATCTTATTGATACCGCACACAAAGACGGTGTCAGAGTGGTTCTAACGCTAAGTTGTCTTCAACAGTCCACACTTGAATCGCTTACTTCTTCGGGACCAGCGCCTTCAACATTAGCAAATGAGGTAATACCTTTGTTGAAGGCCAAGTCTCTTGACGGAGTCAATTTTGATTTTGAAGGCCAGGGGAGTGGCATAAGGGCCGGTCTAACACGATTAATTACGACGACTTCTACACTGCTGCGTCAGGCGGATCCGAATTGGCAGGTAACCGCAGATACTTATGTGTCTTCTGCCGGCGATCCATCGGGTCCTTTTGATATTGCAGCCCTTAACCCGGCTGTAGACGGATTTTT
>DAIDJA010000124.1 GCA_027451605.1 Acidimicrobiales bacterium | reverse complement strand
CGGACTGCGCCAACGGCCCCTATTGCTTGGTTTCAAAAAAAATAAAGTAATAGAACATTAGCATACTAAAAAAGCTGAGATCTACAATATGCAACATGTCGTAATATGATCATCGACCCGAATATAATAGGAATATCGTTGAACAATTTTTGCAAATAATGTAAGTTGATGAATGATTTGTCTATAAACACGTTCCTAAATCGATATTCAATTGAGCTATAGCTTAAAGAATAAATTACCAACTATGCTAAAATTCAACGATCTGAGATTTTAACTGTAGTCGAATTATATATAAACTTCAAAACAAATCGAATTAAATTAAATTAAATTAATCTAGCAAAAACTACTTAATTATCCGAATAATTTCAACGAAGATTTATTTTATGAATACTGAAGAAAACAATGCTTATCGTCGGAGACTTTATGACAATTATGTCAGTAGTAAGACAGAACTATCACAAATAACGTCAGTTACGGATCTGAATTCCAGGCTGCCCTACTTGTTAAATATTATCAAAAAGCACCTTCCAGCGGATCGCAATATATCAATCCTGGACCTTGGAGCAGGACACGGTGCTGTGGTTTACGCTTTAAGAAATTCCGGGTACAATAACGTAGTCGGTATTGAAATTTCGGAAGAACAAGTTAATACAGCCAAGCTTATCGGCATAGAAGGCATTAAACAAGGCGATCTGACACAATCTCTTATTAAAGTTCCTGAAAATTCGGTTGATGTAATTGTTACACTTGACGTAATTGAACATTTCGAAAAAGATGAGTTAATATTACTTATAGACCAAATTTATAAAGTTCTTAAACCCGGTGGAAGATGGTTAATTCACATACCCAATTCCGAAGGACCGTTTGGCTCAACAGTTCGCTACAGTGATTTCACTCATGAGCTTTCATTTACCCGTTTTTCTATTGAACAACTCTTGCTTTCAAGTTCTTTCGCTAAAATTGATTGTTTTGAAGACCAGCCCATAGCACACGGCATAGTCAGTGCAATTCGGCGAATCCTTTGGAAAGTAATTAGATCGACTCTATTAATTTATGTTGCAATTGAAACGGGTAGTTTTGATCGAGGCGGAATTTTTACTCGAAATTTTATAGCGGTAGCGTTTAAGGGATCAAATTAAACCAAATTTTCCTCCAAATTGGCGACTATTCAACCCGGCATCTTTTTTACATACAATATGTCGACTTCAACTCTCAGCCATTGACTGACCTTTCACTAAAAACATAAACAAATACAGATATTTGATCGTTTTAATTGCCACCTTGAGTAAGTTAATAGCCACGCTAGAGAATATTACCTTAAAATTAGGTAAATTATACCTAAAAACTATTGAAAGTTACCCACAGTAACTGTTACAATATGTTACATGAGTAATAAACATCTAACAGAGTTGGCTGAGATTGAATCGCTAGTCATTAATGAGGATTCATCTTCAATTGCCGATCCGCCTCAGGAAAACAAGGAATCTCTGAGAAAAGATAAAAATACGGGTTTCAAAAAATCAATTGACAAAGTAGTTCAACCGGTGATGGATAATGTTATAACAAGAGTCGAAGATGTTTCCGAAAAAGTAATCGAAGCTACATCCAAACTGAATCAACTCACGCCTAAAGTTAAAAAGAAACATTTAACTTTGGAAGAGAAACAAGAGTTTTATCTACAAGCGGCAATTGAAGCAATTCAAGAAATTGGACCCGGTTGTTCAATGGAAAACATTGCCTCAAAGGCAGGAGTGTCAAAACCTATTATCTACAAAGTGTTTAAGGACAGAAATGGCTTGATCGCTGCGATTGGCTCGTTTTGCGAAGGTTCGATCACCAAACAGATCAATGAGGCCCTCACCGACGGATCAGAAACAATTCACACAGATCCGAGAGCCGTATTAATTTCCGCTATATATACATACGTTTGCTTTATGGAGCAAAACCAAAACTTGTATTTATTCTTGCGACAAAATTCGGCTTCGTCCACCCTAAGTAATAATTTTGTCACCATCGTTGCCAAACAAGTCTCAATAACTATCGATGAGTTCCTTCACCATTTTGGAATGGATACCGGTCCGGCCGAACTCTGGGGCAATTCTATAGTAGGTATGATTGGTCAGGCAACCGAATGGTGGATCGAACATAAAATTCTGAGCCGGCAACGTATGGTGGACTATCTGGTGAGCTTGCTTTGGTCGGGCTTCGAAGGAATCGCTATCGACAGCGGAGTAAATATTTATAACAAATAGAGATTAAACAATTAATTACATTAGTCAGGAGAAACAAATGTCAATTACAAATATTGAATTAGATGAGGAGATTCAGGAACCTGATAACCTCAAGGAAAAATACAATTCCATAATTTCAAGACTTTCCAAGCAAAGTGTCGATAAGCATTTCGGTGCATATGAAGACATTGACTGGGAATCCCCGGACATGCAGATAGTCTTGGGAAACGGCGAATGGATCTTAAAGGATGGAGATTTGGATCCAATTGCTGAGACTCAATGGTACTTAGACTTAGATGACGATTTAAAGGACCGCCTGGGTTTGCTGTCAGTAGCAATACGAATGAAATTCGGACTTCAATTCGAATCAATTTTAAAGCGTGGGTTATTGGAGTATGCGGCCAAACTTCCGAATAACTCACCAGAATTTAGGTACGTATACCACGAAGTCATCGAAGAAGCTCAGCATTCATTGATGTTTCAGGAGTTCGTGAATCGAACCGGACTTGAAGTAAACGGAATGTCAAAACTTGATCTTTTCGGAACCTCCATAATCATAAAACTCGGTGCGTATTTTCCTGCATTATTCTTTTTCTTTGTTTTAGGCGGGGAAGATCCAATCGACTACCTTCAACGTAAAGCCCTTAGGACTAAAGATGATATTCATCCTCTGTTAAGGACAATTATGAAGATCCATGTTACCGAAGAAGCCAGACACCTTTCTTTCGCGCGTCACTATCTTAAGTTAAATGTGCCTCGATTAGATTTTGTTAGAAAAACGGTTGTTTCAATTGCCGTACCGATAATACTGGGAACCATGGCCCAAATGATGCTTCAGGCGCCAAAACAGGTAGTTGAGGAATTTACCATCCCCAAAGAAGCTATTACGGAGGCCTACAAAGATAATAGCAAACACCTTCAGGGAACTAAGGATTCTCTGAAAAAAGTGAGGCAACTTTACGAGGAGCTCGGTCTTATGAATCCACTTAGCAAAACAATTTGGAAGTCGTTTAAAATACTGTAACGCTTCCAAACGAGGCGGCGGGCGGAATCGAACCGCCGTACGAGGCTTTGCAGGCCCCTGCCTAAACCACTCGACCACGCCGCCAAATAACTTTCAATACTTAGTTTTGCCAATACTTAGTTTTCTGTAGCCTCTAAACCAATCAACTTTGCTTGGATAATCTATTCTAATAAATATTAGATGGCCCAATGGCAATTATGATCATGAACATTCAACCTATAAGAAATATGGTAGATCTTGATTTCGCGATTTGAGAATCCGTGCCGAACAAACTCAAATTAAAAGCAATTCACAGATCGCCATTACGAACTATGAAAAATCATGCGAACAAAATAATCAGAGGATGATTTTAGCCAATACAAAAATTACGGCGACCACGACCGCAATCTTAATCACAAGCGCAATGATGGAAATTACAGTCGAAACTACAAAAAATAGAATCCATACCAAAAAAAGAGCTACTACTCCAATTAAAAGGAAATGATGCCATCTCGGGGATTTTTTCGTACTTTTTGATTTATCAAGAATACTCATTATAGAAACCGGTAGGTGTACTAACTATTTTAACATATCGTCAAAAAACCATTTCTTTTAATATCACATTGCCACACAGCAGAATCCGCCAATTACCTGCAGTAATAATTTCACGGATCGAAAACAAATGAAATAACTCTTTAGGATTCTGCAAGTTTTAAAAAGACGTCTTCCAATGTAGGTCGCATAACCTCTAGACCGACTATTTCAAATCCGGCTTCGATTGCAAGCGACGTTAAAGTATTTAGCACCTTTGTGGGCTCCATGGTAGTGATAACAATTTTAGACTCAATTTGTCTATATTCGAAATTGAGACGCGTCAAATCAAAGCGATTGAGAGCCGAAAAACTGACTTGCACATTTTTTGTATAGTTAGTTCTCAGCTCCTCCGGAGTACCTTTGGCAATAATCTTGCCCTTTGAGAGCACAATTACTTCAGAGGCTAAAAAATCAGCCTCATCCATATAATGAGTGGTAAGCACAATGGCACGGTTATCGCTTTTAAGTTTTTCGATGGTATCCCAAAGTGCTCTGCGAGCAGAAGGATCAAATCCAACAGTTGGTTCATCTAAAAAGATAACTTTTGGGTTGCCTATAATGGCAAGTGCGACTTCTAAACGCCGGCGCTGACCGCCTGAAAGCTGTTTAATTAGTGCGTCGGCTTTATCGCTTAAATCCATCAATACAAGAAGTTCATCTACATCCATTGCATTCTCATAATATCTTGAACGCTGATTCAATAGCTCCCTAACCTTAATAAAAGGCTCATCCTGGCTCTCTTGCAGTACCCCGCCAATATTTTGAATTTGCTTCCTGTCAGCGTAATAAGGATCAAAATCAAGAATTGAGATAGATCCTGCATCCGGTTTAATGTATCCTTCAAGCATTTCTACGGTAGTAGTCTTCCCCGCACCGTTTGGTCCGAGTATTGCCAACAGGCTTCCGGACTGGATCTCGAAACTTATATCATCAACTGCGACTATATCGCCGTATCTTTTAGTTAAATTGGTAGCTGTAACTGAAGTCTGGTTCACTTAAAATTATAAAATTGCTTGTAACTATCTACCTCTAAACATTATCAGTTTTAAAGAATTGTTTAAGACGCAAGACTTAATTTGGGATTAGTCGGATCACAAACATCATCTAACCTGAATTAATTATGAATAAGCATGTTAACTGCAACAATATGGAACCAATATAGGGACAAAAAATAGTAAGCTCTATACTAAATGGACGAACATGAATCGCCTTTTAAACAGAGGCGGCAGCAGCTTATAGACGATTCCGATCTAAAAGGTATTGACTTTTGTCATACCTGGTCAGATGAAATTGATAAAGAAATTCAGCTTTTATTTTTTCAATTATCCGACCGTGATGCGGATAAGCTTGCGATAATAGCGGTGGGCTCTTACGGGCGACGTGAGCTTTGCCCTTTTTCAGACATTGACTTAACGATTGTCTACGACAAGAAGAAAAATATTAAAGAAATAAGCGATAAGTTACTTTATCCGCTGTGGGATTTGGGCATTAAGGTTGATCATTCCGTTAGAACCATTAAAGAGGCAAATCGTGCCATTCAAACGGATCTTAAGGTCGCAATGGGACTACTTGACGCACGATTAGTTGTCGGCCATAATGAATTCTCGGCAAAGTTAAGAGAGATGGCCATAGACGGTTGGAAAAAGATGCAATCAAGCTTTATCCCGGAACTTGTCCAACTTAGCAATGAACGTGAATTTAAGTTTGGAGATTTGGCATATATTCTCGAACCAAACCTAAAAGAGTCTCACGGGGGCTTAAGAGACCTTAATGTTATAGATTGCTTCAATTTGGCTTTTAATCCTGATTCCCAATCAGATGAAGAACTCTTATCGGCAAAATCAATTCTCCTAAAAACCAGAGTTGAACTTCACCGCAATCTAAACAGGTACTCTGACAAATTTGCCCTGCAAGAGCAGGACAAAGTTGCAAAATCGCTTGGATATTCTGATGCAGACAAACTAATGAAAGAGCTTTCATTGGCAGGTGAGAGTGTATCTGTTGCATTAAACGATATCCAATTTAGAATTATAAAATCTGCAATCTATAAAACTAGTCTCAGCACAAATCTCTTGCCTGAACTATCCGCAATCGATAATCGATTTACCATAAAAGATGGATATATTGAT
>DAIDJA010000123.1 GCA_027451605.1 Acidimicrobiales bacterium | reverse complement strand
CAGCTCCATTTAAAAAAATCACCTCCAAAGAACTTGGCTTCGGTTACTTCCATACAGCGCCATTAACGGCGAACTTTTTAAAGCTCATGATAAATTTAAGGATCAGCTCAAACAAGTTTTTGATTTTCGAAAAGATGTAGCTTTATTTAAGCTTTTCAATTGGAAAAATTTTTAAAAAGCTGATAGTTTTAATTCCAAACCAATATTTACCGTATTCTGTTTGGAGGACTAAGTGAAATTAAAGCTTGAAGATACAACCGAGCATTTGGCTTTTAGGGAGGAATTTATATCCTGGCTGGAATCTGTCCTGCCCGAAGGATGGACCCAAGGCATAAAAAACGGTGATGAAGAGCGCTTTAAAGAGGCCAGATCCAAGTGGGATGTTTTGGGTTGGATGAAAACTATCGGAGACAGCGGGTATGCCGCTCCGCTTTGGCCCAAAGAATACGGAGGGCTCTCAGGCCATACCTGGATGCAGCAGATAATTCGTGAAGAGCTTGGGAATTTCAGACTTCCTTTGGCGGGATTTAATTTATTGGGCGTAGGACTTGCCGGTCCTACGATAATTGAACACGGTTCCGAAGAACAAAAGAAGAGATATCTTAAAAAGATCTTAACGGGGGAGGAAATTTGGTGTCAGCTTTTCAGTGAACCGGGTTCGGGCTCTGACTTGGCTTCTGTCGCTACCCGGGCAGTCAGAGACGGAGACGAATGGATTATTAACGGGCAAAAAGTTTGGACCACAATTGCCCAATTTTCAAAATACGGTATGCTCTTGGCGCGTACCGACCCGGACAAGCCCAAGCACGAAGGATTGTCCTATTTTATTCTGGATATGAAAACCAAAGGGGTGGACGTAAGACCTTTGAAGCAGATGACAGGCTCATCGGAATTTAACGAAGTATTTTTTACCGATGTTAGGATTCCGGCTGAGAATCTTGTCGGCAGTGAAGGCGACGGGTGGCGATGCGCCAGAACCACTCTCATGAACGAACGAACGACGCTTGCCGGACTTTCAATAGACGAAACTACATTTATCGGAGGTAGCGCAAGAAAAGACCCATGGCAGCTGTTTGTTGACATGATACCGAATAAGTCTGATCCGCTGGCGCGACAAAAGATGGCTCAGTTTTATATTGAGTCAACCGTCAAGGAAATAACTGCATTCAGGGCAAACCTTAAACGAATGAGAGGAGAGACTCCCGGGCCCGAAGGCGGTGTAAACAAAGTATTTAATGCCGAGTATAACAAGCGAAAATCAAGTTTTACGGTGGACGCAAACGGGATGAGGGCCGTTGCTTGGACTAAAGATGATTCGGCAGCCGAAGGTATCTCATCTAGATTCTTAAGAGCCAGGGCAAATACGATCGAAGGAGGCACTTCAGAGATTTTAAGAAATCAGATGTCAGAGAGAATCTTGGGACTCCCCAGAGAAATCGAAGTCGATAAAGATTTACCATTTAGAGACATCAAAAGACAGTGACCCCAGAAGAAGGAACCCAAGAAATTGATATTGAGGCGAACGACACTCAGCCTAAGTTAATTCGTCGCGCAAACTCCAAAGATGAAAAAGAGCAACGTCGTCAGGATATACTTGTGGCGGCAAAAAAGATTTTCGCAGAACGCGGTTATAATTCAACTTCCATATCAGATATCGCCAAAGAGGCCAATCTATCCTACGGATCGGTTTATTGGTACTTTGACTCAAAAGAGAGCCTGTTTGAGGAGTTAATGACATTTGAAGAAGATGAACTCCGATCACATATTCAAACCCAAATTGATTTGACTCCCAATAACAGCGATCCACCGTTAGCCCTGACTGCCGCAATAGAGGCAACGCTCACTTTTTTTGAGTCAAACAAGGATCTTCTTAAATTACTTTTTAGAGATTCACTTGCACTCGGAGATCGATTTGAGGCCCATCTCTACAACATCTATGGAGGATTTTCCAAATTGCTCGAATCCAATATTGCCTTTTATCAGAAGAAGGGTTTTGTGATTCAGGGATCTTCCAGACTGATAGCCTTTGCCATAACATCTCTGATAACTCAGTTCGCACATCGCCGGTTCGTAACAGACGATAACATGAATGCTCACGACCTTGCAGTTTTTATTACGGAACTGATTATGTTCGGTATTATTCCCCGTCACGGACTGTCAAATAAGAAAGGATAACATGGACCCAAATTATATTCCGGTAATAATTTCGACCGGGCAGGTTACGCATAACTCTGACTCCTTAAGATCCGCTCAGGACCTACTCACCCAGGCTGCTCAAATTGCAGTCGATGATGCGAATTCGCACGCGAGAGGTTCAACAATCCAAAAATATATTGACAAGGTTGTAGCAGTAAATATTTTGGGTAAAAAAGAAGATGCTCCTGCCGGACTTTTGGCTAAATCTTTAGATATTAAAGGCCCCAAGTGTTACTATACTACCGTGGGCGGAAACACCCCCCAGTACTTAGTAAATAAATTTTCCGCTGAGATTGCCCGTGGCGAAACGACGGCGGTGCTTATTTCAGGTGCTGAAGCAATGGCATCTTCTAAAAAATATAAGCTACAGAAAGCCGAAGGAGTTCTGGAAAATCTGGACAAAGTTGATAGGGACTACGATATTCAGTCGGATGTCTTATTGGGAGAAGAGCGAGTCGGTCTGAGCGAACAGGAGATACAGGCGGGTCTGGTATCTCCCGCTCATGTTTATCCGATGTTTGAATCAGTAATTGCTAAAAACTCGGGCAGGACAGTTGCAGGTCAACGGGACTATATCTCCGAGCTATTTGCTCCTTTCAGTGAAGTGGCAAGTCGAAATCCGTATTCGTGGTTCAAAACACCCTACACGGCGGCAGAACTTGCTACGATCTCTAAAGATAACCGACCGATAGCAGACCCTTATTTAAAGCTTCACTGTGCATTTTTGGGGTCAGATCAGGGTGCGGCATTAATTCTTACGACGTTGGCGGTTGCAACGGAATTAAAAAAGCAAAATGAGGTTATTTTTGTTCACGCCGGTGCAGACGCAACAGATGTTTGGAATTTTTCTGCCCGGCATCAATTTGATTCATCTCCGGCTATAGAAGTTGCTTCCTCTGCATGCCTTAAAGCCGCCGAGATTACCATTGATGATATTTCACACTTTGATCTCTATTCATGTTTTCCGTCACCCGTCCAAATAGCAATAAAGGCATTGGGACTTACCCCCAATGACAAAAGAGGCTTTACCGTTACCGGAGGCTTACCTTATTTCGGCGGTCCGGGGAATAACTATGTATCACATTCAATTGCTTCAATGATAGATATGTTAAAGGAGCATAGCGGATATGGAATGGTAAGTGGACTGGGTTGGTATATAACAAAACACTCATATGGCATTTACTCGGATGCCCCTTCCAAGAATGGCTTTGTTTTGGCAGATACTGAAATATCTCAAAAGGAAATAGATTCGAAGGAAATTGAAGTATTGGCAACTTCTAAGGTAACTTCACAAAGTGCTACCATTGTGACCGCATCGGTGGCGTACGGGCCGACGGGCGATGTTTTCATGGTACCCGCGGTGCTTCAGCTTAAAGATGGAACTCGTGCCGTATTAAGTTGCGGGGAAACGGATTTAAATGAATTTAAAGAGGCGACTTTGCCGGGAAAAACAGTTGAAATTAGAGGCGAACAGGCCCGTTGGTATAATCCGTAGGAAGATTATTGGCAAAATTATTGAATTGAATTTTAGATCTTATAATTGATAGCATTAAAGTTTGCTAGATTAAGATTTATCACCATCAAATATTAATGACAGGAGTTACACATGACTATCCTTAGGGAAAAAAGAGATCATATTGAGATCATTACAATCAATCGCCCTGAAGCCAGAAACGCAATCGACGGTCCGACTTCAACTGCCATAGGGAATGCCTTAGATGAAATTGAAGCCGATAAGGACATTTGGGTCGTTATTATTACCGGTGCAGGTGATAAGGCATTCTGTGCGGGTATGGACCTAAAAGCTTTTGCCGCCGGCCAAATCGGAGAAATTGCTTCGCCTAAATATGGTTTTGCCGGAATTGCCAAGAGAAGATATCCTAAGCCAATTATTGCCGCCGTAAACGGTGCGGCATTGGCCGGCGGATGCGAAATTATGCTTTCCTGTGATCTGGTAGTGGCATCAGAAACCGCCGTATTCGGGATTCCGGAGGTAAAAAGGGGTCTTATTGCAGGAGGTGGCGGTCTGATTCGCCTTCATCGCAGATTACCTCTGTCGGTAGCTTTGGAGTTGGCTTTAACGGGTGACCCGATTGATGCTAAACGCGCTCAAGAACTAGGTCTTGTAAACAGGGTGGTTCCTCAGGATAACGTATTGGATGAAGCTATGAAGCTGGCTAATGCAATAGCCGAGAATTCCCCGATTGCCGTTCGTAATTCAAAGAAGGTAATATTTGACACTTTAAGCACCGAAGAAGCCGATTCTTGGAAGATTTCAGATACTGCATTCGGTGAAATATTTGTCTCCACTGACGCCATGGAAGGCGCCGTCGCATTTGCCGAAAAGCGCAAGCCAAATTGGAGTGCAATTTAAGATTAGATCAGAATTTAGAGCCGGGGTCTCAAGTTAAATTAATTAATGGTATCGACTGTCTCAAAGCAGTAGGCTAACCAAAAATTAATATTTTTACCCGATAAGAATGTCCAATTAATGGAATCTATTTCTGGCTGTGATAAAGAGAGTTTGTCTTAAGTGGCCTCTTCTGATTTCATCTTTTAACCGGGTTATTTGATTACATTAAAATAAATAGGTATGTTAATTTCAGCCGTCAGCAGTAACTCTCCACACCTTAACTCGGCACTCAATGCCATTCGGCTAAGTTTGCATGTGTTGGCAGCCGCAGTCTGGGTGGGTGGGCAAATCGTTTTGGCCGGGCTGGTTCCTAAAGTAAGAAAAGTGAGTCCCGAAGCGTTGTCGGCGGTAGCCAAGCAATTTGCCAAAATGGCTTGGCCCGCGTTTATTGTGTTAATACTAACCGGGTTGTGGAATGTAGCGGCAGTGAACATCTCCAACGCTTCAACTGCCTGGAAGGTCGTATTTGGAGTTAAATTAGCCTTAGTTGTGATTACGGGTTTGGCTTCGTATCTTCACACTAAGGCATCCGGCAAAAAGGCTATTGCAATTTGGGGTTCGGTTGCCGGTACTTCGGCGATTGTCGTTCTGGTATTGGGGATATTAATTTCGGGGTAGAGTTAACTTTACTAAGTAAAAACGCCAATTTATGACAATTAATAATAAAAGTGATCTAAACTTATATTAGTGCATGCGGGTAAGTGAATTACCCAGACGTTAAATGCACATTTTAAACGGAGAATGTTATGTCTGGTATTGTTGCCGATTTATTTGGTCCTGATCTTTTAATTGTTCTTGTCGTAGTCGTGGTACTTCTCTTGTTTGGCGGTTCAAAACTGCCAAAGTTTGCAAGGGGATTGGGCTCGGCATCTCACGAATTTAAAAAAGGTTTGGAAGAAGGTGCTAAGAATCCGGAATCCGAAGCTACAACCAAGGAAGATCAATAGAATTTACGGTTGCTATCAGGAGATTAGGATCCTGATGCGGGGGATATTGCAATTGAATCAATGGAAGTCAAAGTTAGTCAATTACTGTCGGTGATTTCGGCTTAGAAGCCACGTACTTTGAAATTGAAATATATTGTTCGTGGTTGTATCCGATTTTGTGTTCGCTCATTTTAATCTGTCACACAATGTGGTCTCGTCGCTAATTCAGCTAAGCCGCTTGAACAAATCGATATTTGATACTTCAAGAAAGTCACTATCGTTAAGCTACCAAATTAATTTAGTGCAGATGCATCGAAATGACTCGAGTGCAATTACAAATTTTGTGAAATAAATTTATCAACGTCATAACGAAATTGCTTGGATCTATGCGAGGAAGAGTTTTTACAAATTCTTTAAGGGCAAATCTGTCAATAAA
>DAIDJA010000122.1 GCA_027451605.1 Acidimicrobiales bacterium | reverse complement strand
AATCTTCTTTGACTTTTCAACAGCGGCTAAATCGCCGCTTATGACCACATTCCAAATGCCTCCGGTTAATTCTCCGTTAGCTTCAACTTTTATTGATGACGGATTTGCATTTGGTATAAATACACCCGGTCCAAAAGATTCGAGGTCCTTACTTTGGCTCAGATTTTTTTGTAACTCTGTCCGATTTTTCCATTGCCAAAGCAACACCGGGGCATCCAGTGAGCCAATGGTAACCGGCGTTTCGGAAGCTCCGTTGAGTCCCGGAAAAAATACCGCTACCGAATCCTGAAATTCAGAGTTCGGAGTCTCGGAGTCCGCAAAGGAAAGATTCACAAATAACCGACCGCCGTCTGAAGCAAGCTTAACGTCGACCGCCTTAATTGTGCCATAGTCTTTGGGTGAGTATGCATTTTTTATATATTTGTTGGGTTGTGCCTCAATGGGTATCTTGGCCAAATCAACCTTTGTCGCTTCGATCCCGCCAAAGCCCGAAAGGTCATCTATATTAATCTTTGATTCGTGAATTTTAATACTCATGTTTACTCCTAATTAATTTGCTTTCCTAAAATCACAGGGCACACCGCGATCGGTTGGTATAGGCTGCCACTCCGCAAGTGAGTAGTTAATGTGACCGTAACCTCCCGCAAATGCAATCCATTTCACCATCCCGGCTTCAATTTCATTGGCGCCTTTCCAATCATCGTATTGATGACCATCCCAGCCATTGTAGGAAATCACCTGTCCGGGCATTACCGTGGATGACACCTTTACCCTGGATTTGAAGGAGGTGATGTCGTTATAAACTTCTATCATGTCATCGTCTTTAACGTTTCTTTCGGCAGCGTCTTCAACCGAAACCTCAACCACGGGTTCACCTCGGTGCGTTTGAAGTATAACTTTGTTGGCCTGATTCATTGAGTGGATCGACCAACGGTTATGACCGGAAGTCATTCTGAGGGGCTGATTACCTCCGGCATTCGGATTCGGTTTGTGAACCGGTAATGCTTCGTTGGCTTCAAGCCACCACGGGTGATCAATATAAAACTGGGCCCTTCTGGCATAAGTTGGGAAGGGAGCTCCTTTTTCCACATGATCCCTGAATGGGCTGTGAGTCTTATCCGGAAAAATCGGAGACGCCTGAGCTAGGGCAAACGGACTGCTTCCCCAACCGATAAATCGTTCAAAACCCACTTCGCGCATATGCTTTAGGTCTACATCTTCAGGCAAGGTACCACCATATGCAGAGTCACGGATAATTTCATCGGCAAATTTGTCCTGGTCTTCAATATAACCCGAGAGAGTATATTCGTCCCACATAACCTGTGGATCAAATTCGGCTCCGAAACGATTCTTGTATGTACTTACGCCTCTGAGTTTTGCCCTTTCCGCAAGCTTCTTAAGTATAAGTTGGTATATTTCCCATTCCGGTTTCGCCTCACCTGCAGGCTCGGCATTTTTATCGGAAAACGTAAGGTTCATTACGTGAGAAGTAGGAATGTGGAATCCGACCTTTTCGTAATGCTGAGCAGCCGGGAGAATTATGTCCGAATTAAGACCCGTAAAGTTTAACCTGAAGTCAATGCTGACGATCATCTTTAAGGTCTCCCACAAGCTGTCACCCAGTTGAGTGTAACCACCTCGGGTTCTTCTAAGCATATTACCGCCGCATTCAATTATCATGTAAGGCGGATTTTCGGGTCGGGGATTATCTCTGTTGTTCCACCATCCTTTTTCAAGAGCCTCGTCAAAATATTCTTTGAAGGTTCTGGGTAAAGAAGTGTCTCCCCATTCAGGATTCTCCCATCTCTCCTTGAAATTACCCTGCCAATACCACCAAAATGCCGGTGGTGATCCCGTAAGTCTCGGCGCCTCCTCACCCATCGGCCCCAGTTGAGCCAAAAGTCTGGCGACCTCCCTTACGGCAAGTTCGTCCGTCGATAGCGACGGATCATTTTGCCTCAAAACGCTGATTGCCATTTCTTGGGCCGAAAAGAGCTCCTCTGCACCTTGAACACCCGGTGTCTTCTTTACCATCATTGAAAACATCCCGTCTGCCATGCCTATCATCCAGGAACGAATTCCCGTGCCTTGCTTTCCCCAGTTACCGGTAACCGCAAGCAACAAGCACATCGCTCTTTCGATCAGGTCACCGTGATAATACTTGCAGGAGTTCCACCCCAGCATTATCTCAGTCTTCTTTTGGGCTGCTTTTCTTGCAATCATGCGAACTACATCCGGGTGAATTCCGGTAATTTCTTCCTGAAGCTCCGGGGTATAGTTTTTGCGGAGGTGTTCATCGAGCATCTGCATTACAGGTTTAACTTCCACTTCGGTGCCATCGTGCAGTTGAACCGTGTAACTACCGGATAGGGCGACCTCTCTTCCGTTCAGCAATAGATTAGTTCTGTCTGCCGGAATGAGCCCGTCTTGAGGATCCCAGTGATAAAGCTGGTCTTCTCTTGCTCCGAATTTGTTTCCTTCGACATCTATTTGACGCAAAAACTTATTGGTGTCGGTTCTGACTAAACACGGTAGGTCGGTCTGTTCGCGAACAAATGTCTCATCTACAATTCCTTCTTCGATGATAACCTGCACCATCGCCAGTCCAAGGGCTGCGTCGGTTCCGGTCTTGACGGGAACATGATAATCGCTGTGAACATGAGAGGCATTTAAGTCTGGTGATATAGAAACAACTTCGGCACCCTTATATCTGGCTTCCAACATGAAATGATAGAACGGGATTCTTGTAAAGGCAGGGTTCATGTGCCAGATTAATATGAGTTCGGAATGAAACCAGTCATCGGCCGACGATACCGGATTCCACTTTCCGAAAGTTTCATGCAGACCTATTGAAAAGTCGTTGAAAGAAGGGTGAAGATCCAGCATTCTCCCGCCGAAAATGTTAAAGAATCTATCGGTGGGAAGCACAGCGGCGACTTCAGGAGTTCCCTCCCTTACTATCGCTTCCGGTCCGCCAAACTCAATTGCATCCAACATCGCGTCGGCTACTTCGGTTAAGGCCTGGTCCCACGAGATTTGCTCCCACTCGCCACTGCCTCGTTCTCCTTTTCTTTTAAGAGGGTGAAGTACCCGGTCGCCGTCATAGATTTGCTGACTCCAACAGGCTCCTTTATTACATCCCATGGGGTTGAAATCAGGAATGCCGGTCTCGACCTCTTTAAAGGTAGCAGAAGGCTCTTCACGAATTATCTTGCCATCCCTTACATAGACCCTGAATGGACAGTTTCCGGGGTAACAGTCCACACAGTGTGTTCCCCAGCCCACCTTATCCCAGGTCCATCTTGAACGATACTCGTTGAGCGATATCCCGGGTCTTTTATGTTGACCGTGATAGTCCTCTACGCTTGCTTCGTTATCGGTAATTGTCACTAACTTGCTCCAATCTTTATTAGTTTTTTCAAATGACCAGTTTTTCGAACTAGAAAAGCTCCCAATGTAAGTTGAAATACTCTTTTAAAGCTAATCATCAAGCATTACTTAAGGTAGGTTACTTAAAGTAATGCCTTTCTAATAATTATTGTTACAAAAAGCTTTTTAAACTAGGGTAAAAAGTCACAATAACAAAGGCAAGATTTTGAAGTAATAAAATTCCTGGTTTTTGACCGAAACTCTTTAACCGGGTAGCGCTTTAACACCCGAAGAATTTACCCTTTGTGTAAAAATCAAAGCGTCAAATTTCGTGTTAAAGTTAATTTTCTATTAGCTGGGCTGATTTGAATTAAAAGCTTTTGGTTAAAATTGAAATTATCATGTCCGACATTTCGCAACATTATTTCGATGACAAAGTAATTACATTGGAAAAGGCAATCTCCCTTACAGTTGAGTATCGACTTGCAACTTTTAAAATGTTCTTCGACAAGTTCGGCTTGGATTTAAAAGTCAAATACGGTTTCGGACTCGCTCTAATTGAATTCCTGCAATGGGAGATAGAGTCCGGACGCATTACAAACGATCCATCAACCGGTTCAGCTTGGTTTAAGGGCATTAACGGGTTGATGACAATAGATTTAGCGATTGCAATGCAATATCGTTTAGGTGATATCAGTGTTGACCGGGCTTGTGAGCTTTACGGAGGTGATCCTCCGGGAGAAGGTTTTGACCATGACCACACAGGGAAAGAAGATGAAAAACCTACTGCTCTTAAAATAAAATATCCCTTTTTAGGGTGGATCTCATTCATTAAATCTGATTACATTTCGGCGCAACATAAATTATGGGAAGCCCATCAACAAAGTATTCTTAGGGGAGTGAAACTTTGCAATCACTTAACGGAAGGCCTTGACGCCAATGAAGCTGAATTTACCGAGATCCTTTTGGAGCTACTTGATTTTAACGCCGACAAACTTACGCCAACAAATTCTATCTATTTAGGGAACCAGGCAAAAAGTTATTATCCGAATTCCTACCCTATCGATGAAGGTACCCTTGACAATCTACGGAAAACATTGTCAAAAGTTGATCAAAAACGACTAAACCAATAACTGTCTGTTCATTGCCCGTAAAACGGGCTCCTGATATTTAGCTAAACTTCTCGACGATTCGTGACCCAAATCAAAGTTGGGTTAATTTAAATTGTAGATACCTGACACAAAATTAAATTAATCACAATTTCCACTTAATTAAACGGAAGAGTAAGCTTTTTCCGAATCCTTCTCACTTGTAAGGCTCGAGTTATCCCCGATGTGCATTTTCGTAACCAATGCCACTATTGTTATCCATACCAACGAAGCAACTCCCAAGTGAAAATCCTGAAATACCGGGTTGGCCTTTGTCACTGCGCTCATCGCACCGAAGATTGCCGTTATCACTATTGCGGATGTAACTAAGGAAGCTCCTACATACCACCATCTTTGCCCACGATACTGTCCGGTGGCGACCAAACACAAAATAATATAGACTACGAAGGTGGTAACTACGATTGACCTGTGAATCATGTTCAGAAGAATATCTTTCCCAGGCTCGCCGGACGGGCAAAACGGTAGAGACGGACAGTGCTGTTCCGCTCCGGCATTTACTATGAGGCTTCCGGATATTATAATCAAAAAGGTAAATGCCACGCCCAAATATGCCCAGAGCCGAACCGGCTTCAATGGAGTATTCCACTTATAACTTTGTGATATCGACGCCATAAAATATACCACCATAGTAGCCATGAATATCATTGCCATAAAAAGATGGGCCGCAACTGTCCATGGTGCATTCTTAGTGACCACGGTTATAGCCCCCAAGACTACCTGGATGAAAATAGTAATTACGGCGAACCATGCTATCTTCAAAAGAAAGTTCTTCCTATCCTTATCTTTGAGTTTAAGTACTATCACCAAACTCACAATAACCAGAATCGTCACGACGGATGCCAGATATCTATGAGACTGCTCGACAATTGCATGGGTATTTCCGTACACCGGAGTGGCCTGACCGTAACATAATGGCCAGGACGGGCATCCCGTTCCAGACCCCGATACCCTTACCGTTGAACCGAGCACTACCAAACAATAGGTGCAGATCAGATTTATTAAGAGAACTATCGACAGCGTCGAAATCCTCAATTTTTGTCGTTTGCTATCAATTTCTTTCATCACAAATATCAATTACCTATATTTTCCGTTTCAAATTTTGTCACTCTGGTTTTTAAAGTTCATATTTTTAAAAGTTAATCCGCCTGAAAGTGATTTTAGCAACAGCCAATTAACTGCGAATAAAACCGGGTCAAAGATTTAAAGCAAAATATTAAATATCTAAGTTCAATTACAATGCTTAGAAATTACTCTCAATTCCCTATGGCCAAATTTTATTTTTTTAGATCTCGATTTTTAGATACCGTAATTCCATGGCAGATGATGATGATGACATTAAAGATACCCATTCGAGCACTGAGTGCCAGAGGTTAAAACAATATAATTAATCTCAACCACCAACCATTGACATCGATCTTGAGGGTTTTGCAAGCCCGATCTGATCGGTCCCGTGGGCAATTTT
>DAIDJA010000121.1 GCA_027451605.1 Acidimicrobiales bacterium | reverse complement strand
TGATCTCTTTAGGAATTATCGAATAGGCTAAGTTTAGGTCGCCGGAAGAAGCCTCCCGATAGTCGATCGTGATAGTTTTAGAGGTAACTCCGTTATAGGTTGCTCCTCCATTATTTCCGTGCCAAACAGGTTCGCACCAAGGGGAATATTTGGAAAACGGGACCTGCCTAACTCCCTGACCACACTCAACCCCCCCAACGGTCTTTCCCGGCTGAAAAATAAGATTAGCAGTCGGTCCATTAGCCGTAAAGTTAACGGTTGTCGTCTGCGTGGCCGCAAGCTTTGGAGAAAAATAAAGGGCGGCAACTATCAGTATCAACACCACGACCGTTACGATAACCCGATTTTGACCCCGCAGTGGAAAAAACGGTCTTTTTTCTGTAGCGGTTTTACCCGAAACATCTATTTTATATTGAGCCATCTACGTACATTCTCCTTGACAAAAACAGTTCCAATGACAAATTAAGTCTAACATTTAAGTTCGGTTGAATTACAATTCAAATTAAATGATTATTAATTTATGTCAAAAATAATTGGCTATTTTGAATGTATTAACAACCGCAATTTTTTGGACAAGTTAACCATGTCCCACGATATTATTACACACTTTATCATAGTTCGATTTAGTTAGCCTTGCAATAAGCGCAAGTTTAATCACTGTTTTAAAAAATATCTCATCTAATTACCAATAATGTTTGGGCTACTTTCTAAAGAAATAACGACTGTAATTTCAAGATTTTCGACGGCCTTTTTTGTCTAACCTCAAAAATACTACTTAATGCCGGTTGGTCAGTTCTCTTTAGAGTGTTCTTCATTGGAAATTCTTATGAGAGTATTCAGCGCCTCTAGGGCGCGTCCACTGTCAATAGAATCTTCAGCCAATTGAATTCCGTCTTCAATTTCTTCTGCTTTTTTTACGATAGACAGCCCGGCAGCGGAATTCAAGACGACGACATCACGATGCGGACCTTTTGCCCCACGCAAAATATCCAGGACAATCTCCGCATTTTCGGATGGAGATCCTCCCACTAGATCGCTTCTGCTTGGCGCTTTAAAACCATACTTAAGCGGGTCAATCTCAAAAGATGATTTTTCCACAAATCCCTTAATTGTAGACAGAGTAAAAACTTTGGTTATATCTACCGTCGATATTTCATCCAAGCCGTCTTTTGAAGTAACAATTAGGGCCCTTTTGGTGCCCATCATCCCCAAAACATCCCTTATCTTTTCTGCAATTACTTCTGAAGTTACTCCTATAAGTTGATTCGATGCCCTGGCCGGGTTTGCCATCGGACCCAACATATTAAATGCCGTCGGAATGCCCAGTTCTTTTCGTACGGCTCCTACATTTTTAAAGGCAGGATGATATTTTTGGGCGAGAAAGAACCCTATATTAGCCTTATCGATACATTGTTTAACTCCGCTGGGACCCAAATCAATTGCCACCCCCAATGCTTCCAAAACATCGGCTGATCCGGATTTTGACGTTGCCGCTCTATTGCCGTGTTTAGCAACTTTAACTCCACACCCTGCAAGTATCAATGCCGCAGCGGTAGAAATATTAAATGTCCCGGATCGATCACCTCCGGTTCCGCAGGTATCCAACAGTTTATCCGGTTCTTCATAATCGCACTTTATGCTTTTGTCAATAATAGACTTCAAAAATCCTGTCAGTTCCAAAGGAGTTTCTCCTTTGGCTTTTAAGCCGATTAAAAATGCTCCCAGTTGGCTGTCTGTAGCTTTACCTTCAAGCATTGAATCCATCGCCCAAATGGCTTCTTCTTCGGATAAGTCCAGATTAAGAACCAACTTATTAAAAATATTTTGCCATGAGTTGTCAGCCATTTAATCCCACCATAGATCCTCGTCCAATACGCCTCTGGCGATTAAACTAAGCTGAATTTGAGAAGTACCTTCGACTATTGTCAGCTGTTTGGCATCCCTATAGTAAAGTTCGGTCAAGTGATCTTCCATATAACCGGCAGCGCCTAGCATCTGAACCGCCATCGACGATGCTCTGACCGCAAGTTCGGTTGCATAATATTTTGCCATCGAAAGATATGGCACCCACTCTTTGGTGTAACGATTTTTATCCGCATAATCTGCGGCACGATAGGTCAAAAGTCTGGCAGCTTCAATTTCGGTGGCCAGCTTAGCGATTTCCCACTGAATCCCCTGATTCTCAGTCAATGGCTTGGAAAATGCCATTCTCTCTTTGGCATAGGCTGTGGCATACATAAGCGCTCCTTCGGCCAGACCGATTCCTCTGGCAGCCACAATCGGTCTCATGGAATTTAAGCCCAGCATAGCAAGTCTGAATCCACCGATCTCGCCAATAACGTTCTCTTTGGGAACCTTTACTTCACTTAAGATAAGCTCGCCGGTATCTACTCCTTTGACCCCCATCTTCTTATCCAATCGACCTACTTGCACACCGGCAAAATTGCGTTCAACAATAAATGCCGATATTGAATCATGTTTTCTGGAAGTGACTTCGCCGGTTTTGGCAAAAACAGTGTACCAATCTGCTTGGGCCACTCCGGACATCCAACATTTTGTACCATTCAGAATCCAACCTCCGTCGGAATCGGCTGTTGCCTTTGTCATCATCCCCACAACATCACTTCCGGCCTGTGGCTCCGAAAGTCCAAATGACGCTCTGCTAGCACCCGACGCTATCCCCGGCAAAAATCTCCTCTTTTGTTCATCGTTGCCGGCTATCATGATGGGTCCGGTCGGCAGTCTGGTAAGTAAAAGCATCAATGCCGCCGTGTTGGAATATTTTGCTACTTCTTCTATCGCGATGGTCAGACCCAATATTCCCGCTCCTGAACCGCCATATTCTTCGGGTATGCAAAGCCCTAAAAGATCTGCTTGTTTAAAAGCGTCAAATATATCTTGGGGATATTCATGTGTCAAATCAATTTCGCGTGCCCGGGGTTTTATTTTATCCCGGCTTAATTTTCGTACCACCCTCTGTAGATCCAACAGATCATCGCTTAAGTCAAATTCCACTTGGTTTACCTTTTTATATCTATAGGACTTTAAAATTTGTCGCTACCGTCAATCAAAACAATAGCTTCGGCAACAGTAACTGATCTAAACATTTTAACTTAAGTTATTGATTTACTATTCTAAAGCTAAACTTCCGATCGATAAGCCCGAATAGTAAGGTTAAATACCCATGGTTTAACAGGCAGAACTCTAACCTGCCGGTTAATTAACAATATTAAAAGTGAACTAAAAAATGACCCACTATGGGGCCATTTTTTAAATTTCAACCTTATCCGAATTGAATTATATTACCGCTCAAATATTGACCTTCATATAAGTACGATCGGAGATTAATGAAAAATTTCGGCTAGGCCGATTTTCTTCTTTGTCTTAAGATTCTTCTGCGTTCACGCTCTGTAGCTCCGCCCCAAACCCCGTCTTTTTCGCGATAGGTCAAAGCATGCTCAAGACACAGTTCTTTTACGGGACATTGTCCGCATATTGCCTTAGCTTCAATCGCACCCTCATCATCGTCGGGCTCCGGATAAAATATGTCGGGCTCCAGACCCTTACAAGCCGCTTTTACTCTCCAAGCAGGATTTACTTGAGTTTTTCTCATAGCTTTCCAATTAATATATAGTTTCTTACAATTCTTCTACAGTTAACTCGTTATTCACCAAGGTAAATTTGCATTGAAATTTTACCTTTAACGCATTTTCTTATCCATACAGACAAAATTACAGATTTAAGGTAATAAGTTGGTTCTTGTAACCAAAATGCCCAATCTAATTTGTTGCCGACTCGTTTATTACTGGCTGTTGCGTTTAACAGTTTTCATTACGATAGGATAATCGTTAACTGCAATATTAACTTTATCATTAAACAGGTTTATTTGTCCAGTGAAAATTATAATTTTTTTTTAAATTTTTTATTGATTAATAGATCGTTTTTATTGATTGCTTATCCTCAGAGGCTATCATGAATACAGATAACCTTTATTTTCGCGTGTGAATTCTGCTCACAAAATTAAATCAACAGGCTATTAAACAATAGATTAAGGTAATTTTGTGCATGAAGTATAAATTAAGATTCCTCCCACGCTTTTTGATATAAATATATCCATAAAGCCTTTATAAATCTAATATATTCTTTTTTATTCTTTCGGAGAAGAAGTGGCAAGGTCACTCGATGTGCTCTTGGAGTCACTCGCCGTACTTGAGGGAGCCGGACTTTGAGTTTGTGTGGCAACTTCGCCGCCGCCTTGCTTTTGGACGTCTCCGGAAACCACGGAATCAGTTGTCGGTACTTTGGACTGAGTGGAAGCTGATCCGGTTTGACTGCGCGAATCATTTTTATAAAATCCGCTTCCCTTGAAGACTATTCCAACTGCCGAAAAAACTTTTTTGAGAGATTCTTTGCCACAGTTAGGGCACATTAGCAACGGAGGCTCATTAAATTGTTGGCTTTGATCAAAACGAAAGTTACATTGTTTACACTGATATTCGTATACAGGCATCGTTTTCTCCCAAATAATTGTTTTGTATATGTTTATTGTACAATAAATATACAATGGTCGTTCCAATAACTATGGTCGCACTTAGTTAAAAAACGCTGAACAATAATATTATTAGTCGGACTCGATAAAATTATAGTGACATTATTATTGCCGGCTGTTTTAAGGTCGCCTTGAGTCAAGAATTTGGAAATCATTAAATGAAACTTTCAAAAGCGGTTATCCCGGCAGCGGGATTGGGAACGAGGTTTTTACCTGCAACTAAGGCTCAGCCCAAAGAAATGTTGCCCGTAGTAGACAAACCCGCAATTCAGTATGTAGTCGAAGAAGCGATCGGGGCAGGAATAAATAACATATTAATTATAACGGGACGAGGGAAGCGTTCATTGGCTGATCATTTTGACCGATCATTTGAACTGGAACATTATTTGAAACGAGCCAATAAACTAGACGAACTCAATGGGGTGATTGAAATTTCCGAATTGGCAAATTTTTATTTTGCCAGGCAACCCGAGCCGTTGGGACTTGGGAATGCAATATTAATTTCACAAAGTTACGTAGCAAATGACTCATTTGTCGTATTATTAGCTGACGATCTGATGGCACCAGAATCTACAGTGCTTAGAGAAATGTCGGAGATTCACAGTAAAACCGGATCGGCAATTCTGGCACTAAAAGAAGTAAGTCAAGATGAGATTTCACTTTACGGCTGTGTTGGATTTGAAAAAACTGATGATTCGAATGTCGTCAGGATAACCAGCGTTGTTGAAAAACCGGATCTGCGAACAGCTCCATCAAATTTGGCAATTATGGGACGATATATTTTCAATTCGGATATATTTAGTTATTTAGCAGAGCTTAAACCGGGAAAAATGGGAGAGCTTCAACTTACCGATGCAATATCGTCATATCTTGAGAATAGTGAGGTGCTCGGCTATGTGTTTACAAGCGGTCGCTATGACATCGGCAATAAAGTAGATTACCTCCGAACGAATTTTGAATTTGCCTTAAACAGATCCGACCTTAGAGAAGACTTCTTAGTTATTTTAAAAGAATTATCCGATAAATACCTTTAATAAAGCGGACCCAACGCTTCAATGTGATCTATGTCGAAGGTAGACAGATTACCGGCTTATTTTATGCGGCAAAATTTTAAAAACTAAATAAATATACCCTCGTAGCGAATTCAATTAAAAATTTCATTAAACTTGATACCGTGACAAGTAACGAGCTAACTCATATAGATCCCTTGGGGCGGGCTCAGATGGTTGATGTAACTCCAAAAGAGCCGACACACCGTAAAGCCCTGGCCAAAGGAAAAATTTTCATGAAACCGGAAACAACGTCCCTTGTTGCTTCTAATGCAATTTCAAAGGGAGATGTTCTGGCAGCTGCAAGAATTGCCGGAATACAAGCTTCAAAAAGATGTGCCGATTTAATACCATTATGCCACCCCTTATTAGTCGGTTCAGTTTCGATTAACTTCACACTCGGAGACGATTTTGTTGAAGTAGAAGCTCAAGTTGAGACTGTCGATAGAA
>DAIDJA010000120.1 GCA_027451605.1 Acidimicrobiales bacterium | reverse complement strand
TGAAATTGGATCACCTGTGGTTACCGGACCGTTAAAAGATGTTCCACAGTCCCACATAATATCAGTCGAATAAACGGCTCCCGTAAAGGCCTGACCATAGTCTTGGTAAGTGAAAGGGCAGTACCTGGTATTACCATTCGGACCCGTATAAGCACCATAATTTGGTCCGTACCCGGTTCCGTTCGGTGAGGAATTTCCCAAATAACCTTTTTTGGACCACATGTAAAATGCACAATTGGACTGTGCATATTGCTCCTGAGATGCCGTTTCGGTATACTGAGTAAATCCGCCAGATGAGGTAGCCACATTTCCAAAACTTGCCGCATCACCGGGATCATCAGCGGAATAGTTGTTATAAAAAGCATAATTCAAAAATGAATTACCGGAAATGTTGTATGACTGGGTTGTTGTCGAAGTAACAGAATTAAGACAGGTAGTGGATGTAGAAGAAGCTACCATGCACCCAACTGAAACGATCTCATACGAACATGTCGATATGTATCCCTGCGTAACTGCAGTCTGACAATCCGCTGTAGTGGTACATGCGACGACGCTGCCTGAGGAGTTCTTAAATTTACAATTAGGGAATACGAGACTTAGCGTAAATCTCTCCCAACCGTTGGATCCACCTGACCCCTGCACAGCAAATGAATAAGATGACGTACTCGATATACAACTCGGTAAAGGGCTACCTGTCGTACCGGGATCTTTGCAGTTTATAAAATTCCCTCCCATTGAATTCATTAATGACCCGAAATAAGCCAAGCCTGCCTGAGAAGCACTTTGCGCACCGTGCAAATATACATCCCCCTGGTTGGTTGTAGTTAAGTTAATGGTTGATGTCATCAGACCAAACGCCATAATAAAAATAATCAACATCAGCATTATCACGGCAATCAGAGCCTGGCCACATTGATCTATGTATCCGACTGTTAGTCCTCCGGTTACCCCATCTCCTTCGCCTAATTCTAGAGTCCTAGATTGAATCATATTTTTTAATAAATGTAGTGTTTCCATTTTTTATCTGTTCCTAATGATACAAGTTCTTCGCCATATTCGCTTTTAATGCCCACAAACCTTCAACGAAAATTGAACTTAATTGAAATTCTGCTTCAGTTTTTAATTCAAGATTTGTACGACCGACTATGCAATTCATTAAATCACGCATCCTCCTGCTCCGGGAGGCGGGTAATTTCCCGAATTATTGCAAAAAAGATTTACGAAATAACCGCTATTTTGAAGTGTAATATTTTGTCCGTCAATTCCCACACCCAATGTCATTTGAATTCCTATGGTAGTCAGTGTCGGGCTAGCTGAAGTTGTGGGCGGATTACTGCCGGTCCAAATCATGTTGCCACTACCGTCGGTTTTGGCATTATAAAAGACATATGAAATACTTTTTACATGATCTATGCTGATGACGCTGTTCTCACTGGGGGTAGCTCCGGTAGCTGTAAAACCCGGACAAGCGCTGGCAGTTGCCGTAAGTTGATTCGTGGTTGCATCTAGACTCACGATTACTACTTCAACATCAGTCGTAGTGGAAGTCGAAGCATCTGTGAAGGTTCTTTTTGGAAATGGAACGGTAAGTTCAATGCTATTTGAAGGAGCCGGACTTGGTGCCGGATATACAATAGCCGCCGGTGAAGTACCGGTGGAAGTCGAAGGTGGACACTGTGTCAATGATCGTGCCATCGAAGCCAAGTCGTTTATCCCCCCTTCGGCCTGTAGTTGAGCTTTAGTCATAGAGAGAGTGGCGTTAAACGACTGATTATAAGTTATAAACACCATTAAAGTCAGAACCAGTACAATAACCATGATAAACGACGAAACCAACATCTCAATTAAGGTGAAGCCGCTATCCTCGTTGAAAATCCGCTCAAATAAGCGATCCTTCTTATCCAAAGATAGGTTTCTTGACCTTACAGCTATAGCTATTTCGTTATAATTCACTTTTACTCCCATTTAACCGAAGCCGCCATTTATCAGAAACCAAAAGCATCGAATCAATTTTAGTTACACAATCCATATTTTTACTCTCAAGATTGCCCAATGTATTCACGATATGTATTAGTAAAGTATTCGTTATATATAACTTCTATTCTTTTCATTTCATCGATAGCTATATGATCAACTTTATTTTCGAACTTTAACTCTAAGGACATGTTGTCGAAACTCCTACTGTGTGAGAAGACGGAGTAAGTTGGACCGTTTGAGTGTAATCATAAGTGTCGGGTCCGTATTTCCAACTTACCTTTACCGTTGCGGAGATGTATGCTGCTCCCGTACCGGTGCAATTGGTTACCGATGTTACTGAAGTAAAAGGCACGCCACTTATCGTAGCTGTGCTGTTTAATACTGAAGACGGAATATTACCGCTATATTCCCAGTTCAATGACTCAAAACCTTCCAGCTGAGATAGCTGTTGCGCAGCAATATTAATAGCTGCCTGCCTGTCAGCGGCCATTTTAGTTGCCTTACCTACCGCAACATATACGCCTATAAAACCAACAAGTCCTATAGCCAAAATGGCTAGTGCCACTAACATTTCGATTAAACCGACTCCGGCTTCACTTCCGTCACTTTGAAGACGTTGGTTTATTCTAGATTTTAACTTTAGTAATATAGGATTCACAGTTATACCTTTTAACGGTTTCATAATAATATTATCTATTGACATTCTCAAAAACACAACTGCTAAACAGTTACATTATTGTGTCAATTTTGTGACAATCACAGGCGTAAAAAACAAAAAGGAAGATTTGAAATCCGGATTTCCTAATTTTATCCAATAAAAATTGACTATCAAGTATTAATATTCGTTAGGTTTCGAAATTTTAATTATCCGGATTGAATTTTATTACCAACAGTTGTTAAAATCTAATTTCATGACAACTAAATTAGGACCCGTAAAAGATTGGGAAAATGATTTTGACGTACTTGACTACTCTTATCTAAATAACCCATTTGAGATCTGGGACAAACTTAGAGACCGCTGTCCGATAGCTCACACCGATAGAAGAGGGTCTAACTGGCTTCCCACTACATATGACGATGTCACCAAAATAGCTCACGATTTTATGACTTTCAGCTCAACTCAGGTATTGGTAATACCATTTATGGAAACAGCCAGACAGGATATGGAGAATATCAATCCGGAAGTACTCGGCTATGGAGCTCCTCCAATTACAGCGGACCCCCCGCTTCAAACCTGGACACGAAGACTCATACTTCCTTGGTTCTCTCATAAAAAAGTTGCCGAATATGAACCCCTGACCCAATCAATTTGTGACAATTTAATTGACAAAATTATAGGACGTCAGTTTGTCGATGGCGCCGTTGACTACGCACAGCAGATCCCTGTTCGTGTTATCAGCCACATACTTGGAGTTCCGGAGGAAATGACTGATACATTTACGACGTGGGTGCGTGACTTTCTCGAATTTGCTGACAATTCTGAAAATAGATTCAACTCCATACGAGACATCGTCATTTATTTGATGACCGTAATAGATCAGCGAAAAAAGCTTATTTCTCAGGGCGAAAATTTAGATGACATAATTAGTTTTTTGATAAAAGAGCAGAAAACAAATTCCGAAATTAATGACGCAATTGTATTGGGAATGTCTATTTTATTACTGATCGCCGGTATTGATACGACTTGGTCCGCCATCGGCTCCGCCCTGTGGCATCTGGGATCCAACAGAGAAGATCTAGTGATGCTAAAAAATCAACCTGAGATCATGGATACGGCTATCGAAGAACTTCTAAGGGCATACTCTCCCGTTACCATGGCAAGAGTAGTTACAAAAGATACTGATTATAATGGGTGCCCCATGAAACAGGGAGACAAAGTTTTAATGAATTTTCCCGCGGCAAACCGGGATCCTTTAGTATTTGAAAATCCACAAGTCGTTAATCTTAGGCGTAAAATTAACCGGCATATTGCTTTTGGATCCGGAATCCACAGATGCGGAGGAGCAAATTTAGCCAGAATGGAGCTTAAAGTAGCGATCCGGACATTTATCGACAGACTCCCGGATTTTAAAGTAGACGAATCCAAACCGGTCATGTGGGCTGGGGGTCAGGTAAGAGGTCCAAGAGTATTGCCTCTGGCATTTTTAGATTAGGAGTTGAATATAAATGAAAGTTAATGTAGACGAAACAAAATGTCAGGGGCACTCAAGGTGCTACATAATTGCTCCCGAGATATTTGAAGTTGATGACTATGGATATTCGCATTCAAAATTCACCGACGATTTACCTAAAGATTTGGAAGAAAAAGCCAAACTTGCCTGTGAAAATTGTCCCGAATTTGCAATCGAAATATCAGAATAGTCCCGACTTTTTTAAAATTCTTAGTCCGTTAATATTTTGATTAGTAGTAATTTTAAAGCGTTACCGAAAAGTCATCAAAATCATGATAGGTATGAAATCTCAAAACAGTATTCTGAAATAGCAAATACTATCGCCTAAACTACAGCGTAAATCCTTAAAGTGGTTTACGCTCTATACATTTTTACTGGGCATCTCCGCCCAAGACAGATACGACAATTCCTTTTGACTGAAGCCAACCAACTGCCGATTCTACATTTTCGGGATCTCCGTCCAGTTCGCAGATAAGCCATCCGGAGCTATTACTTACATGTGCACCCCGAATATTGGGAATTATGTTAAATAAAGTCACGAGCTGGGCAACAATTGGCTCGGTGACCAGCCCTTCGGGATATTCTAACTTTACTCTTAGCTTAACCAATTCTTCTCCGAGAATATTCTTAATTACTCAATCGCAACTCATCAGTATAGCTTTCCTGAAACTCGCCGGAAATGAACTAAACGACTACCTTACAACTTTACTATTTACAGTGCAATTTAAATGAAAAAAGTCATAATCCATTTATCGGAGATGTAAACAGCCAATACTAACTAGCCACTTGGACAAAGACTCCACTTTACTGCGATTTACTAATCACACAGGCAACGACATTGCATATGCATTGCAATAAAAGATATTCTAATTATTTCATCGGAATTTATTGATGCTGACAGCCACAGAGTCAAACCCCAAAAATGAGAAACGGGTCTTTATTATATTTTGTAACTCTGAATTCAAAGACAATCTAATGAAGTCTGATCTGGTAATTTCCAGAAATCCTGCTTCATTTCTTAATCGGACTCGATAATCCACAAAGCCCAGCTGCCCCAGAATGAATTCGGCATCTTCAACTTTTTTGAGGCGACCCAAAGTAACCGAAGTACCCGTTGGGATACGAGATGCCAGACATGCCATTGCGGGCTTAGACCAGACCGGGAGATTAAATTTCTTAGCCAGCTGTCTAACGTCTTGTTTAGTAAATCCCGCTTCCAAAAGCGGGAAGATTCCACCTCTGTTTTTAGCAACCGCCTGACCGGGTCTGAAGTCACTTAAATCATCAACGTGGATCCCGAGAGCAATATTAGATCCCGTCTTTAGTGCAATCGGCTGTAAGGCATCAAATAAAGAAGTCTTGCAATGTGCGCACCTATCATAATCATTTTTAACATAATTGGGATTATTAAGCTCATCGGTTTCAACTTCAAGCCAATTCCAGCCCAACGAATCTGCAAGTACTTTGCATTTTTCATATTCCACCTTCGCCAGTGACGCTGAGCTAGCTGTAACGGCAACTACATTATCCGTACCGACAGCATTCACTGCCGCTTGAACTAAAAGTGCTGAATCCACACCGCCACTGAAGCCCACTACCAACGGGGAAATTGTTCTTATTAAATCAGTTAATTCTTTTTCTTTAGTAGAAAGTGTTTTCATCCCAGCGATTTATTTCAATTAAGTCTTGAAGACTTTCAACTATATATCCAAAAATAAAGTCTCCGAACTCTCCATATTTGGCCGATGCCTCATCGTAGCGCATCGTATACACCACCTCTTTCAAATCGGTGGGCGATTTGGCGAAGAGTGTGACCCCCCACTCCCAGTTATCCAATCCCGTCGAACCTGTAACCACCTGGACCACTTTTCCGGCAAACTTTCGTCCAACGGCTCCGTGAGATCTCATCAGTAA
>DAIDJA010000119.1 GCA_027451605.1 Acidimicrobiales bacterium | reverse complement strand
TTCTTCTGCGATCTTTAAGTTATCTGTTTTAACTTCTTCTCCGTCTTTACCGACGATAAATGCCTCGTAACCATCGAGGTCGTATATCCAATCCATATTGTCCGTTCCGGCAATTACCAATGCGGTTGCATAAGCATCGGCAAATGTCAAACTCGGTCCGGTGACCGTGGCGGAAGCCGCTCTGGGATTTTTATCCAGGGTAAACGGATCTATTAATTGTCCGGGTCTTTCATAATCTCCCGAGGTAGCCACCGAATCAATAGTTTGGATAACGCATGTCAACCCCGCAGGTTCAAACGGACTTCTGATCCCAAACTGCCAAAAATCTTGGTTTTTTGGTATACCGAAGGTTTTAATGTCACCCCCGGCATTTATCATAAAGCATTTTACCTTTTCTTCGTAGAAATATTCTGAAACGATTTCGATTGACCAGCCTTTGACCAATCCAGTAGGATCGAATCCTCCGGGCATGCTCCATGGGTCGAAAAAGCCATAGGTATCCTTTTTTGCTTTGGAGCTAAGATCAAATATCTCTTCAAATTCTTCCGGAAGCTCCTCTGATTTAATTAATCCCGTCCGATACTTAGTCAAAAAGCTGTCATGTTTATAGGTGCTAAACATAAAATCAATTTTTGACCATTCAATTGCGGCTCGTTCGACGAGTTTCCTGAAAGTGACTTCCGACAGCAGTGTGTCATAAACACTTATTTCAAAAACCGTTCCCATGACCTCTTCGCGGTGGTAGTAGTTGGGCCTTAAAGGTCTTATTGACTCAGTTTCTAAGTTACTATCATCGTTGTCAATGATGACATCGTCTGTCGATGAATTGACTTCGTCATTTGTTTGGTGACCTTCACGTTGAAAACCATTGTCCGCATTCGGACTATTAAGGTCATGTGATTTTGGGTTTTCTGTCATCTGGGTGTGTTTGGATGCCTTTTAAATTTCTGTGAAGATTGTTACCATACCTTAGCAAAAAAGGATTTGTCGAATTGATTGGAATTTGATTATAGATCAACTATAGGTTTCTCAAAATGTCTGCCTTGGCTAAAATCGGTTTTGAAATCGAAAGGTATTACAGATAGAATTAGCGACAGTTTTGGTAAACCTAATGAAATTAATAATTCTGTATCAGTTTTTAAATTTGATTTTTTAATCCAGTTGGATTAAAATAAATTCTGAAAGTGAGGCTAAGTCAACAACTTGTTAACTAGCAAATGAGAAAATATTGTTGTGCCTAAATTAGCCAAGCCGTTGGGCATGGTCTTTTAATTATCCGATTAATTAAGAATGCATATGGCACAATAATTAGATTGGAGCAGTAACTATGAAATTTCTAAGAACACCCGATGAAGCTTTCGATAACTTAGACGGCTATCCGTTTAAACCCAACTATGCCGAATTGGATGACCATGAAGGCGGTAAGCTCAGGGTTCACTATATCGATGAAGGTGATAAATCACAAAGTCCTGTTTTGTTAATGCATGGAGAGCCGTCATGGTCGTACCTTTACAGAAAGATGATTCCCATTTTTGTAGATCACGGCAGAAGAGTGATTGCGCCTGATTTGATCGGATTCGGGAAATCAGACAAACCTGCAGACAGAAATGACTATACCTATGTGAGGCATGTGTCCTGGATGAGCCAGCTGGTATTTGAGATTTTAAATTTAACCAATATAACTCTGGTATGTCAGGACTGGGGCGGTCTTATCGGGCTACGATTAGTCGGTTTGGATCCAGACCGTTTTTCCGGTGTTGTCGCAGCCAATACAGGACTGCCGACCGGTCACGAACCTATGTCAGATGCCTTTGAAGCATGGAAAAAGTTCTCCCAAGAGGTGCCTGAAATGCCAATTGGATCGATAGTTTCGATGGGTTGTGCGACTAAACCGACGCCCGAAATTATTGCCGCGTATGATGCGCCTTTTCCGGATGAGTCCTATAAAGAAGGGGCAAGAATTTTTCCTAAACTGGTTCCGACTTCACCGGATGACCCCGCCGTACAGGACCAGGCTACGGCATGGGAGGTTTTGAAGAAATTTGAAAAACCATTCATGACGGCATTTTCCGATAGCGATCCAATTACTAAGGGCGGTTACAGGATTTTGCAGGAATTAATTCCCGGCTGTAAAAGCGTGGAACACAAGACCGTAGTCGGAGGAGGCCACTTCTTGCAGGAAGATAAGGGTGAAGAACTAGCAGGCATGGTGTGTGACTTTATGGATCAATACGAGTAAACTTCGGCTTTTTATAATTCGTGACTACCTCTAACCGATAACCGATTGATTGGAATATTAATTGAAAAAGGAAGTTTCAATTTGATATGCCTAAAAATTTGATCTTAAAATAAAGTTCATGGAAAGGCAGTCAAACTATTAATAGTTTGGAAACTTAAGACCTATAAAGCGAGGAACAGATGGGAAGAAATATACTTCTGATTACTACAGATCAACAGAGATTTGACTCATTGGGCTGTAACGGGAATACGGTGGCGCGAACCCCGGTAATAGACAGTCTTGCTCGAAACGGTATCAACTATCAGCGTGCATACAATCAAAATACTGTCTGCATGCCGGCGCGAAGTTCAATACTAACCGGTCAATATGTTAGAACTCACGGTGTCGTTGCAAACGGAATTCCGCTTCCGGTTGATGCCCCGTCTGTGGCAGAATATTTGAATAAGAAAGGCAATTATCGGACTTCTTTGCTCGGTAAAGCTCATTTTGAGCCGGGTTTTGACTTCAACTTAAAGTGGGAAGAAAATAAGAGAGCCATCAGAGGCGACATCGGCTACTGGAGGGGATTTGAGCGATCGATTCAGGTTATGCATGCGGCAGCTTTCAACAATATACCTTTAGCCCATTACGGACGTTGGCTCAGAGAAAATCATCCGGAGTACTTTCACAGTTACGCAGACCTTTTGGGAGCGGTTCCGGGTGGGGATACCGGCGCCCCGGAGACCAAAAACAATCCGATCCCCACGGAGTGGTATCACACCAGTTGGGTTGCCGACCTGGTGATAAGGCAGCTCGACGAATACAATGAATGTGATGACTGGTTTTGCTGGATGAGTTTTCCGGACCCCCACCATCCTTGGGATCCGCCTGAAAGCGAACTGGGGCGCATTCCATGGCAGGAGCTGGAGCTACCTGACGGGATGCCAGGATCGCAGGAGGAAATTAGGAAGATTCTATCCGATAAACCCGCTCATTGGCTTGCTTACTTTGATGGGAAGTGGTCAAATGCGGAAGGGGGTCCGATGAATTTCGTGCCTTCGGCATTAACGAACGATATGATTCGGGAAATAAACGCAAAAGTGCATGTAATGAACGAGCTCATCGATGAGGCCTGTGGCAGAGTGATATCACATTTGGAACAGAAAAATTGGCTTGACGATACGGATATATTTTTTACCACCGATCATGGAGAGATGCAGGGTGATTTTGGGATGTTGTATAAAGGTCCGTTTCACGTTGACTCACTTATGAGGCTGCCGTTTATCTGGAGGCCCGCTAAGGCAGTTGACGTAAAGCGAGGGACGGTGGTATCCAATCCAATACAACAAATTGACTTAACGGCAACTATTTGCGATATTGCCGGACTTCCCATACCAAATTGGTGTCAGGGGAAGAAATTACCGACCGATAATGCGGAACTCGGTTTTGATTCGGCGATCTGTGAGTGGGATTCGCAGTTTCCCGGATACGGGATGCATCTTAGGAGCATCTATCAAGACGGCTGGATGGCAACTTTTTATGAACCGTCAACAGGCGGTACACCCAATGGTTTGGAAAAAGTAATGGGTCAGGATTGTCTTATTAAGAATCCGATTCAGTATTCCGGGGATGAAGGGGAGCTTTATAATTTAAACGACGACCCTCATCAATTTGTGAATAGGTTTAACGATGCTAAATGCAGATCCCTGGTTTCTGATCTGAAAAGTCAGTTGTACGATAAATTAGATACGATGCCGGTAAGAAGTCTTGAAGTGGAAGCGCCCGCTTAGTTTAAAGTATTTTAAGAAATCGTTAAAGGATCCGCACTTTACTTGAAATGTAAGTTAGTTAATGCAGATTGCAACGAAGTAGCATAGGCCTCAGAGGTATAGGTAGCACCGGTGACTCCGTTGATGTTTGCACTCTGAGCAGATAGGGCCTGTGATTTTAACATGGGAGCTGCCTGACTTTCAATGTATCCGGAAGTGGGATCGGCGTACTGGGCATTTACTACCTGTATGTTTGTAATTTTGTTATTTGAAACAGTAACCTTAACTGCGAGTTCGCCGTATCCAAACTGTTCCAATGGTCCGGTTGTTGACTTTGTCGATCCGTTACCGGTAACGGGGGCAGGCGGTGCGGTTGTAGTAGGAGTTCCCGAATTACCCGAGCTTCCGCTGTTTCCCGAATTACCGGAACTGCCTGAGTTGCCGCTCGTTCCCGAGTTTCCACCCGAAGGCTGTCCGGATCCCGTTGTAGAAGGATTTGACGTTGCCGAAGGAGCGGTTTTTTTTGTTGATAGCATCAGAAGATGCTTTGGTGTACTCGGGTGCAGCCCTACTATCGTAAGAAAACCTACAACTGCACCCGTAATTGATATAGCTATTTTTTTCATTTACTTTTTAATTTCTTCCTAGAGACTGAATACTTCAAAGTGAATAAGATCTGACGGAACTCCAAGTCTGTTGAGCCAAAATAGAGTATGATCGATGAACTGCTGGGAACCGCATAAGAAAACGTCGCGCTTTAAAACGTCCGGCACTAGTTTTTTTATCATCGTCGCGTCAAAATTTACCTTTTCGCGACGACCTATTACTTCATGCAGTGCTCCCTTTTTAAGCTTTATCAGTTCGAGGATCTCATCGTGGAATACCAATTCTCCCTTTTCGGTAACTCTGTTTATAACCACTGGTTGAGATTTTGTAGGCAGGTCTTCCAAGAGCGATCTAAGAGCTGTCATTCCTATGCCCCCAGATATTAGCAACGCCTTTCTTGTAGCCTGCCTATATTTGGTAAATGTTCCGTAAGGTCCTTCGACAAGTACCCTTGTGCCTTGCCTGAGTGTCCTTATATCTTTTGAAAAATCCCCTACGGACTTGACGGTAATTCTCACATACCTGTCACTGGGCATCGCCGAAACAGAATAAGGGTGAGCCTGCCACCAAATTCCTTTTGCGATAAATCTCCAGTAGAAAAACTGTCCCCCGGATACTTGAAACTTATTCAGGTTGTATCCGGAACATATTATTGAGGTAAGTTCTTCAGACAGAGTTTGAACACTTTCAACTCGAAGGTTATGATACATGTTTTTGTAGATCGGAATGGCGAATCTAAAGGTCAATATCACTGCGGCAACCAATATCCACACAGCCGTCCAGATATGGGTTGCCAATGGGTGTCCGACAAAAGCCGGGCCCAGACCGATAATGTGGGCAAATGAAATTATCAAAGCTAAATACATTAAAAGGTGTACGGTCCACCAAAGTTCACGCTTTATGCGCAGCCTAATATATTTAATCGAGAGGATTCCCGACAGCGCCATACATCCGAAAGCGATGATAGCAGTTAACATGTTCGGAAATGAATTTACGAACGAACTTAACTGACTGAACACATTGGTTTTAGAATATTGAGAAAATCCTATGGTCGTCAGGACTACGTGAATTGAGATAAGTATTAAAGACCACGGAGCTACTTTCTTATGCCAATGTACCAGTTGATCCTGTCCCAGAACTTTTTCCAATAGGTAGTTTCTGCTAATTAAAACAACCAAAATCAATGCAAGGTAAGTTCCTATCATGGCAGTTACATTCCCCAAGAACATTGCCGCTCCTCCGGGTCCTTCAAGCTGGCTCTTTGTCACGGAAATAAAGGTTAGACCAAGAACTATCCCCAGCCCAATGCTGAAAATAACTATAAGGGCAGTTGAGATTGTTTCAACGGTATTTTTAGAAGGTTTTAGAGAGCTGTGTTTGTCTACTGGCAACTGCAATTTCAGTTGCGGGTGTTTGGCCTCTTCAATGTACTCAGTTGTCATGATAAATCAATCTAACAAATAAAAGGCCCAAAAAATCGGCACGTTAACCTA
>DAIDJA010000118.1 GCA_027451605.1 Acidimicrobiales bacterium | reverse complement strand
TGGAACCCGTCATCTATTTGTATGAGATCATACCCGCGATTTACACCCTCATCAATTGCATCATCAATATGAGAAGGCTCCAAGTCCCAAAAATACTGATACCATGAGCACCATCCCAAATCAACCTTTCCTTTTTTTTCGTTACTGAAGTCTAAAGCAAATGACCTCTTGGATCTCGCTTCAGAGTATTGCGACCATAGGTCCATATAAAAGTTGAATGATCTATCGAATTCGGGGCTGACAAAATCAGGCTTTTCATGGGTACCGTCGCCCGAAATGTTTGTAATTGAAAAATAGATCGGATCTAAATCAAAACTTCCAATTTCAACGGTGACCCCGTCCAAAATTGCGTTTACCACCAAATTACCGTTTTCAACCGTAAGATTTGAAAAATGTTTTAAGGTTGACAAGAATCCTACCATTGCAAAGGAATTTTCATTTTTACATGCCATGTACTGATCTGCTGCGAAAACCTTGCCAACCGCTTTAGCATCTGAATAATACATTCCCTTCACCCAATCCGGCATTGAATCGCGACTGGGCCTCACGTCATCAATGTCAGTTATCCGAATCGGCGACCAGCTTTGAAATCCATGCTCAGTTGCCACAGTCGGCCGATAATCCAGCACAAGGGAGATACGTTGGATCACAACCGGAACTTCAACTGAAATCCCAAGTTTTAAGACGGAGGCAGATTGCCCTTCCGAAACGGTCAATTCGGTAACTTCCCCGCAAATTTTGATCGATTCTGCAACATCAATTGTAAAAGTTCCGTCAGACGAATCAGAATTAAGGATATCCAATAGCGAAATCGAAACAGGTTCAAAATTATTTCCACCGGAATCATCGGATGCAAGATTCCCGACAAGGTTCAATGCCTTCAAGTATTTTAAAATATTCGTCACTATAAATCCTTTATTAAAGAGATCGTCACTCTTAAATGATAGTCTGCTCTATCTAATTATATTGAATAAATAGAGCTCTCCAAATTCGCCTAAGATGAATTCAACAACAGGTAAGATTCCACTTTTTTCACTTTTATTGAACGACAAGTTCTTACAAATTTGTCTGATCACGATTGATTGGTAGATTTCTATTGTGAGTTAAATCATTTTTCAAATCTATTCGAAATAAAAGATGACGACCTTTGAAATTACTGTAAATATTAGTCAGCAAAACTAAGGTAATGTTGATTGCAAATGCTATTCAATTCCCCCGTTAGGTTGACTCCGGAAGCTATCTGAATAAATCATCTGCGGGCTCTCTGACAATTTCAGAAATACCTCTCGGGGATTCAATAAACCACTCAGGGTCTATGCCCCTGATTACGGCAACGGGAATTGAACTCGACTTATTCATCACAAGCTCTGCCGCTGCGGCCAATTCGTCGACAATACAGACTTCGGTTACCACTAGATCTTTCCCCAAAGAGTCCTTGGTTCCTTTCAGATCCAAGATCGGTAATATTCCGGCAACTCCGATTGCAACGTCAGTTAACCCCTTCCTCCACGGTCTGCCGAAAGTGTCCGTAATAATAACGGCAACTTTGATTAATAGCTTATTTTCAATTTTCATCTTTATTCGATATGCAGATTTATCGGAATCAACCGGAAGTTTAGCCACATAACCGTTAGGAACATTAGAAAGGTCGACTCCGGCATTGGCGCATATAAATCCATGACGGGTTTCAGAAATTATTAAGTCTCCCCGCTGTCTGACAATGCGCTTTGATTCATCAAGAACGACTTGCCTTTTATGGGCTGCTGGGTCCAGTGAGTCTAATTTTACAACGGCGCCTTCGGCCTTTGAAACGATTTTTTGAGTGACAACTATTACGTCTCCGTTTTTGAGTTCGATTTGATCGATTATTAAGTCGGCAATCTCATCTCCCTTTTGTACCTCTTTGATCCCCTTGACAGGAATTATTACCAGATTGCCATTTTCGTTCATAGATAAAACTCGTTTAACACAAAATTAGCCAGTTCAACTGCCTTTGATTTATTTTTCATAACAGTATCCGTAACTGCTACCCTATATCCCAAATCCTCCACAGCTGATTTAAGATTTTCATCAACACGATCTATAACCATTGAAGACGCTATCGGCCTTAAATATTTTGCCACCGAAACAACATCTGAACCAACACCTAACTCACCGAGCAATT
This sequence comes from Acidimicrobiales bacterium, assembly GCA_027451605.1. GTDB lineage: Bacteria > Actinomycetota > Acidimicrobiia > Acidimicrobiales > JABEUL01 > JAJZNL01. Next base: position 3,927 of record DAIDJA010000118.1, on the reverse strand, counting down.
TGGACAATGGACCCTTTATGGCCTTACCATCCACGATCGGCGATATCGCAACCACCTTGGAAACATTTGACTGAATCGTCTCTCTAATTGAGGTTATCGACAAGATGGGATCGATCGACAGGAATGGGTTAGACGGACCTAAAATTATTAGATCAGACTCATTTATTGCCCGGGTCAAACCTATTGTAGGCAGTGCGGTATCCGCATTACCAAATCGTATGGAAAGGACTTTTGGACTACATGCATATTTTACGAAATACTCCTGGAATCCGAGATTTTGACTAATTAATTCCCGATGTTCAAATGAATCCAAATCAACGGTAACTATTGTTGACACAGTATCATCGCTCATTGGAACTACATTAATATCTATTCCCAATCCTTGAGCAATCTCTTTAGTAACTTCGGATAATTTTGCACCTTGCTGAAACCTTTGGGTTCGATAAAGATGTGTTGCCAGATCTTTGTCACCCAATCTAAACCACGTCTCGCCGTTTAAACGGTCCAAATTGGTCATTACCGTAAAACTCTCGTCGGCTACGCCCCAGCCAACGTCAGTATTTATATTATCTGAAAGATAGTATATGACACTGTCCAGATCGGGACAGATCTTTAAGCCATGAAGCGTCAAATCATCACCCGTATTAACAATTGCAGTAATTTGGGTCGGGTCTGCATTGGACGATGACAACCCCTGTAAGAACTTAGCCCCTCCTCCGCCGCCAGTCAATACGGTAATCATTTTTTATTGGACATATATTCTAAAGTCTCTCCGATACCCTCTTCGATTGAAGTCCAAGGCTTCCAGCCTAACTGTATCAAAGCCCGCGTAATATCCAGACTGTTCCTTAAAAGTTCGCCCGGCCTTGGAGATTCAAATACGGCATTTTGCTTTTTACCTGCTGCCTCACACATTACTTGGTATAGGCTGTTGACTGAAGTTTCAATCGAGGTACCTATATTTATCAGTAAATTATCTCCTTTGGTCTGCGCCTTAATGAAAGCATCTACCGCGTCATCCACAAATACAAAATCTCTTGTCTGGTCACCGTTGCCGTAGATTGTCGACTGCTCACCTTTCAATACCTGATTTGCGAATATCGCAATTACTCCGGCCTCTCCGTAAGGGTCCTGCCTGGGCCCATACACGTTAGCCAAAGCCAAAGCCACAAAGCTTATGTTGTACGTGTGTCTAAATGATCTTAAATAATCTAAAACCACCGCTTTAGAAATTCCGTAAGGAGAAACCGGCTCTTTTAAATGACTTTCATTTACCGGCAAAGACTTTAAGTCAACATCTCCGTAGATTGTTCCGCCACTGGCGGCATAAACAATCCTTTTTACATTGGCATTAACCGCACCATTTAATACATTGAGGGTCCCTAAAATATTAATTTTCGCATCATAAATCGGATCTTTAACCGAAACCCTAACGTCAGCCTGCGCGGCCAGATGGTAGATCATATCCGGTTCAAAATCTTTAATTACCACCGATACTTCATCATCGGTAACGTCTATATTATAGAACTCGAACCTGCCCAATCCCTGTCTGCGAGCATCATCCAAATTCGACAATTTACCGGTTTTAAGATTATCGATAACACGAACATGATGGCCTTCCAGGATTAAGGCATCCACCAAATTTGAACCAATGAATCCGGCACCGCCGGTGACCATAACCCTCAAGAAGGAATCCTCTGTTCGACATAACTTTCACCCGTTTTGAGGCTAGAGTCATCGCCAATGATACTATCAATGACTGTTACGCCTTCCGCTACTGATACGTTGTCTCCCAAAATAGAATTTTTGACAGTAACTCCGGATTCTATTTTGCAGCCATCGCCGACTATGGAATTTATAATTTGGCTCCGGTCCCCTGCCCTAAAAAAATCACCGACTGAACTTAGATCGATAATTGTGTCACTTGATAAGGTAAATTCACGACCAAACAGTGAATTGACAACACCCGGCGGGATTGAGGCAGCATCCGTGAGCCAATTACCCCTATCACTTTTAAAATATTTTGACTTTAAAAAGTCATCGTTGTGGTTTTTGGACAAAATATCGCGGTTAGCTTTTATGAGCGACTGCGGCGTACCAAGATCCAGCCAATAGTCTTCGGTTCGAAGGGCGTACAACTCTTTTCTATCGGCCAACATGGGAAATGTTTCCCTTTCGATGGAGACTCTTCTTCCGTTTGGTATAAGTTTCAGGACCTCATTTTCCAAAATGTATGTACCGGCATTTATATAGTTGGTCGGCGCTGTTTTGGCATCAGGTTTTTCAATAAAGGCGGTTACTTTTCCGGTTTCATCAGTGGGAACTACCCCGAAACGCGACGGGTCGTCAACCGGTGTTAGTGCAATGGTTGCCACTGCCGAGGACTTTTCGTGGAAACTGACTAATTCAGTTATGGACAAATCGGTTAAAACATCCCCGTTCACTACTACAAAATTTGAATTGAAATCCGCAAACCTTGCAGCAAAACCTATTGCGCCTGCGGTGTCCAACGGTTCAGGCTCCACCGCATAAATTAGCTCGACTCCGTAGGCTTTCGAATCAGGATACGCCTGAAGAAACTTATCAGGTTTATATCCCAATGACAGCACCGCTCTGGAAATCGAATTCTTTGACAGATAATAAAGTACACGGTCTATCATGGTTACCCCGGCAACTTTTAGCATTTGCTTGGGGGTTTTGTATGTCAAAGGACGAAGCCTGGTGCCTTCTCCTCCGACCAAAATTACACAGTCCAACTTTTCACCGTCACATATAATTTAAAAACAAAAACTCTTATAGCTGTCACGTTGTAGAAGTTGTACCCCCGGGGACCGAGCCAAGCGGTATTGTAGGTGTCGGAGATGACGCGGGTGCTGTTGTGGTAGTCGCCGGAGTAGCCTGAATCAGCTGTGTTTTTGAAGGCGGCTGAGGAACTGATTGCCCACTTGATCCGTAGGCTACCGTTATGAGTTCACCGTTAGCGAATTTCAGCGAGTTTATATTACCGGTGTAGTTGGTTCCTTTAGTGTCCAAAGCATTAGAAAATACATGAATAAATATCTGAGCTTTAGCTTTACTTCCCTGGCATGATAACCCTGCCTTATAGATCCCGACAGACGGAATCGCAAGCTCAGTTGAACTTACTGCCAGCCCCGGGTAATTTTTTACAAAATATCCAAATGTTGCGTGACTGCCGGTTTCTTTTTTATTCTTGGGAGAAATATTAATTAAACCATTGCCGCTCGTGTTAATTCCGACAGTAGAAGAATTGGGAGATGCCGGTAAATTGGGTAGAAATTTTCCGCAAACATAAAATCCCAGTGCGGCGCGCCAAGTGGTTCCTATTGTCGGCTGAAGAGCGGGTGACAAAGTTGTAGATGTTGAAGCAGCAGAGGCTCGTGCCGCCATTTCAGATCTTGAATAAATAATTCCCAAAGTTCCGAGTATGGCAATAATTATCAATACGGAATAGAAACCCCAGGGCCTCTCTCCTCTGTAATTCTTAGAACTGCTTGCGGCGCCGGCACGCGCCACTGCTCTGGATACCGAATACCGAGCCAAAATTATACCTCTGCTTTAATTTAAGACTTAAATTTGTATACGAGCAACCTAAAAGCCACTCAATTACGCGACATAGTAATTTTAGTTTAATTTTTCAGATCAAAATTACTAACCTATTTTTTCGCAAACTGTGATTTAATTCGGTCAACCGACACTACCGCTATGCCTCTAAGGGCTAAAAACACAAACGCTAACGGCAATAACAATTTTCTCCAACCTTTAGCGGTTTTTCTCTCATATCTAAAAGCCGATTTATGATGATAAAATGCTTTTTTACTTTCATTTTTATAAGTTAAAATAGTTATTATCTCTTTACTAATCATCTGATCGTGAATAATCTACTAGTGGGGTTTTGGGGTTTTGGGG
>DAIDJA010000117.1 GCA_027451605.1 Acidimicrobiales bacterium | reverse complement strand
AACCGCCGTATCCACACCCGGGATAAATAAATTGATATCCTATTCTTGGATCCGATCCGATTCCTAGCCGCACTTTTTCTATGTCGGCACCGGACAGTTCCGCCAAATTGGCTAATTCATTCATTAGTGAAATTTTGGTTGCAAGCATAACATTAGCCGCATACTTTGTTAATTCTGCCGATAGCGGATCCATGACGATAAGAACGTCATGGTTTCTATTGAAAGGTGCATACAACTGCCGCATTTTATCTATAGAGTGCGGATCATCAGTCCCAATAACGATTCGATCCGGCCGCATAAAATCATCAATCGCATTCCCCTCTTTTAGGAATTCTGGATTGGAGACTACGCTTACGTATAGTTGTGTCTCTCTCTCGTCCAATGACCCCCTTATTACTGAGGCGACTTTAGCATTGGTCCCAACGGGTACCGTGGACTTGTTGACAACGATCTTATCTTCCTGCATGAAAGATCCGATATCTCGTGCCACCGATAGGACATGGTTCAAATCAGCGGAACCATCTTCATCTTCCGGCGTACCGACGGCTATGAAAATAATTTCACCGTGCTCAATACCGACCCTACTGTCATTGGTAAAATGAAGTCTGCCTTCTTTCAGATTTTCAATTACCATCTGCTCAAGCCCCGGCTCAAAGATAGGAACTATCCCCTGTGCCAAAGAGTTTATTTTATCGCTGTCAAGATCCACGCAATAAACATGATTTCCCATATCGGCAAAACATGCCCCCGTTACAAGCCCAACATATCCGGTTCCAATGATCGTAATTTTCATTTTAGTTATATGGTCAATTCACTTAGATTCAGGTATAAATGCAAAATAACATTATTTGACAGATCCCAATATCTGCCATTGCATATAATATAGTTTACATTATTGTCATCATATTCATAAAGGCAGAGAAACGCTACCCCACATGATAAATATAAATTCAAACATGTATTTTTATTACACAATTGATACTAGCTTAAACAAGAATATGGTCTCAGTTTTAAACACTTTGAATTCGTCATCTGTCAACAGAACCATACGACTTAAAAAAAATAATCTTAGGAATTTAACATAATGTGTGGAATGGTAACCATTTTTAATTATGATCCGAATGCGGCAAAATTATCCGTTGAATAACTTAATAAAATAAATTCTTACTTGCAAAATCGGGGTCCCGATGGTGAAGGGACTTGGCTATCGAAAGATACCCGTATTGCCATGGCTTATCGCAGATTATCTATCATTGGACTTGGGGAACAGGGTCATCAGCCGATGATATTATCCAAAGGCTGTAAAGGGTATGCCGAACTTGCAATCACGTTTAACGGTGAAATTTATAACCATCAGTATTTGAGATCGAAACTTACGCAGTTGGGTCATCATTTTGTTACACAGACCGACACCGAAGTTATTCTTCACATGTACGAGGAATATGGGATAAGAATGGTGACGGATTTAAGAGGTATGTTTGCATTCGCACTATGGGACCAATACCATAAAGAGCTACATATTGTTCGTGACCCTTATGGAATTAAGCCATTATATATGGCTGATGACGGCAAAACCCTACGGATAGCGTCACAGGTAAAAGCACTTTTAGCCGGTGGCGTCATATCAAGATCCGTAGACGAAGGCGCTCTCGCTGGATTCTTCTTATTCGGAAGTGTTCCGGAACCTAAAACCGTCTGGAGTGACATTGAAGCTTTGCCGGCAGGCTCAATCATGTCAATTTCTTCCTACGGGAAGCGAAATTTTATAAATTTTGCTTCACCTAATTATACGATAGCTTCTGTTTTAAAGTCGATACCTCCTCAATCGACTTCAGCAGTAGCCGCGGCCGCTTTTCATGAGAGTGCCGGATCTCACTTAGTCTCCGACGTCGATGTTTGTCTATTTTTACCTTCCGGGATCGATTCTACCGCACTTCTTTCTCTGGCGACTGACATGGGGTAAAAACTCACCGCATTTACTCTTGGCTTTGAGGAATACAAAATTAGAATCAATGTTATATCTAAAAAATCAACTTTTAAGGGATGCGGATTGGGCAGGAATGGGTCACTCGCTCGAAATCAGAGTCCCTTTTGTAGATAATTTCTTATTACAACAGATCGCTCCTTATCTAGTCAATATTTGGAAACCTCCACAAGGCAAGATTGCACTTGCAAATTCTCCGCATCAATCCTTACCAAGCTACATCACAGATAGACCAAAAACAGGCTTTTCAGTTCCAATGCAGAAATGGGCATCGGGTCTAAACGACCTTTCATCCTGGAAGCAAGTGACAAGACTGGCCGTCACAAGATGTAGTTGGGCAAGAAGATGGGCATATTCTATAGCAGATAGCTTTGAATTATTGTAAAACGGTAATGTCCTTGGCATCACAGATTATATTTATACACTTTACTTCACGATCCGATAAAGCCAACTTCTACTTAACTCTTGCTTGTTTACAACACCTTTTAAGAGTCAGTAGATTTACCTTTACTCATCAATTCCTCAAATTTTAAGTCAGTACACATTTCTTGCCATGCTTCAAATAAAGCGCGTCTAAACCCAGCTCGGCCATCTAAAATTCCCAAATTAACAAGGTATATTTGGATGAATCTTAATGCGGGACGACCCGGTAGGTAGTCCCAAATATTTTGCCTAAGCCATCTTCTCCGCAAGTACGGAAATTTGGTTGCTTCTTTTAAAGTTATTTTCTTGCCTGAGTTCATCTTTGTATAAAAGCGAGCCTGTGATTCAAGGGTGGAATAGCGATTATGCTTTGATATATATTCCTCCCAGGAATGAGTTTGTTTGTTAATCAGATGTCCATTCAAGCGACCGAATGTGACGCTTTGATTAAATTCCATATGCTCATTAACCTGTCGATTTTCGTAGACCGCCAAGTCAGCTTTGACCAATCTTGGCAGCCACGATCTCTGGAACCCACCCCACTTTAATGATCTAGAATCAAAGATAACTCGTCGATTCATTAAGAAGATATCGTTTTTTTTCAACTCATTAGATGAAACTTTTGAATTAATATCTTCGATCATTTCATCGGTCATAACTTCGTCGGCATCCAAGGTGATAATATACTCCGGATTAAATAACTCACGTACCTTTGATATTGCAACATTCCGTTGCAGGGAGTAATTTTCAAACGGATTAACGAAAACTGTAGCCCCTTTAGCTCGTGCAATTTCACAAGTTGCATCAATGCTCTCAGAATCCACGACGACTACATTCTTAGCAACCTTAAAAAGGCTATCCAAACAGGCTTCAATATTGTTTTCTTCATTTTTAGTGATTACATATCCACAAATCATATTGCTCCCAGTCCGTATTAACATTGGAATCGATAAAAAAAGGCGAAAATCTTTACAAAACTAATCTAGTCCTAAGTGCGGCGGTTCAATGATTAATATGAAACCATAATTCATATTCATCCAACCAGAATAATCAGCATAACACCTATAAATGACTAACTGAGCGTCTTCGAACAAATTCGGATAGATACCTATGCCAAACTGTGATAGGTATTTCTAAATAACTTATCCGATTACCTTAGAATTTAAGATTTCATCCTACAAACCGGAATATTAAAATAGCCGTTATAAAGCCAGAAGAACCGTTATTCTTTTGGATGCGGTAACAATAGAAACTTTAAATGCGGCCACTTGCTATTTAGCTAATGACCACTATTACAAATTGACATTTAAGTACCAACGTGGCAAGATTGTAGTGGGAAATAATAAGACAATGATTGATTCAGACCAAAATAACGACAATATTCTCGATGTTCTTGTGGTTGGTGCCGGATTATCCGGAATTTCAGCTGCTTACTACCTCAAAACTCACTGTCCATGGGCAAATTTTAAAGTTTTTGAAGCCAGAGAGTCCTTGGGAGGGACATGGGATTTGTTTAAGTATCCAGGAATACGATCGGATTCCGATATGTTTACACTGGGATTCTCATTTAATCCGTGGAAGGAAAAACAGTCTATTGCTGACGGTCCGGCGATATTGAAATACCTGAACGAGACAGCGGTCAAATTTAATCTACTGAATACTATTGAATTTAGTTCTAAAATTATCTCTGCTGACTGGAACTCAGATGCAAGCTTATGGAAAGTAGTTATAGAAAAAGTCGGCAAGCAGACAACTGAAACGATTCAAGCTAAGTTTCTATTTTTCTGTAGCGGTTACTACAATTACGATCAAGGATATCTGCCCGAATTTAAAGGAATCAAGACCTTTAAGAACTCGATCGTTCATCCTCAATTTTGGCCGCAAGATTTAGACTATAAGGATAAAACTGTAGTGGTAATCGGATCCGGAGCAACCGCTATCACCCTGGTTCCGGCACTGACAAAACAAGCCGCCCACGTAACAATGCTCCAGCGCTCACCCACTTATATAGTAAGTCTTCCGAAAGAAGATCCGGTTGCAAATTTAATTGACTCTATATTGCCTGATAAAGTTTCGGGACCCATAATTAGATGGATGAAAGCTCTGGTATCTCAAGCCTCCTACAGGATATCCAAATTACTACCCAAGCAGATGGCCTCACTAATCAAAATGCAGGTCAAAAATCAATTGCCTAAGGATTTCGATGTTGACCGGCACTTTACTCCTAAATATAACCCTTGGGATCAAAGACTATGCGTCGTCCCCAACGGAGATCTGTTTTCCGCGATCAGACACGGTAAGGCCTCTGTAGTGACCGATGAAATAGAAAGCTTCACGGAAAACGGAATTTTATTGAAGTCCGGATCGGAAATTAATGCCGACATAGTAGTGACGGCAACCGGACTGGATCTGGTATTTCTGGGCAAGACCCAAGTAACAATCGATTCAGTTCCTATTAATCCCGCCGAAAAGATGACCTACCGCGGGATGATGCTTCAGGACGTTCCAAACCTTGTTTTTTCAATAGGCTATACGAATGCTTCGTGGACATTAAAATGTGAACTTATTTGCGACTACACAGTTCGAATGCTAAATAAGATGAAACTCCTGAATAATTCAGTAGTATTTCCGACTATAGATAATGACAATATAACTTCAGAACAGCTTATGGGATTGACTTCAGGATATATTTTACGTGCCGGTAATCTTCTACCGAAACAGGGAAACTCATATCCTTGGAAGGTATATCAGAGTTATCTCAAAGATTATATGTATACCAAATCGCCAAATTCTATTAATGATAAGTTTCTAAAATTTACAGATAAATTTGTTATCGAATCCCAAGCGGTCTCATCTTCCTAAATATTTAAACCGAGGTATCGACCACAATTGTCGGCCAAATTACAGCAATATGGCTTACCTAGCTCTTAATTTACTTACCTCTGCTTTAACTTCATCACTCAGAAAATTCAGCATTTCCAGAGCAGTCGATAGTTCCAAAATAGACCAATCTTTTTTAAGATGAAGGTTCAAGGCTCTTTTGGTGAATTCAATAGCCAGAGTATGGCCGTTATTTAGGCGATCGGCAATCTCGATTGCCACATCAAGTACACAGTTGTCGGGGACGCATTTACTCACCAGACCGATTCTTTCAGCTTCTTTGCCGTTAAGCTTTGCACCGGTTAATAGATAGTATTTTGCCTTTGCCATAGAGATATAAAGGGGCCAAATGAGACAGGCGTGGTCACCGGCGGCGACACCAAATCTTAGATGGCCGTCGATTAAATTGACATTTTCACCCACGACCGAAATATCCGAACTAAGTGCCACGGCCAAACCGGCACCGACTGCGACACCGTTAATGGCAGATATTATTGGTCGATCCAAATTAATCATATTCTCAACAATATGGACAGCTTCTTTTAGGATTCTAACGGCAACGTCGTAATTCTCGGTTATTTCGCCCAAAAGGTCAAAATCTCCACCGGCGCTAAAGGCCTTACCTCGTCCGGTTACTATCACAACCTTTACGGTCGGATCGTTTTTTATTGTAAGCCAGATCTCTTTAAGTTCGGTATGTAAAATAGCATTTGTGGCATTTAAAACATCGGGACGATTAATGAAGACTGTCAAGATAGTTTCATTACGTCGTTCGAATTCTAAAAATTGATAGTCCTCATATCTCATCTTTACTTCCTTGGTTCACTATAACAATTGTCTTAAGTACTGTCCCTTAGCTTTGTGATTTAACGAATTTTTTTAATGTGACTAT
>DAIDJA010000116.1 GCA_027451605.1 Acidimicrobiales bacterium | reverse complement strand
TGCGGATATTGTTGAACCGAAAGTGGGTGCCACAGAAGATTTTGAATCTCGAAGAGTAGAAGCCACTAAAAAGACTGTTTGGGTAACCGGATGTAAGAGTTGGTATCTGGACGATAGGGGAGTACCGTCGGTTTGGCCCTGGACTATGGAAAAATTTCGAGAAGATATGGCGACTCCGGTAATTGAAGATTTTATTTTTGATTCGGTGAGTTCAACGGTTTAATGACTTACTCAAAGTTTAAGCCAACTAAGGGCGATAATTTTACCGATTGTGCCGAGTACTGAATTTATTTAATTGGGCTGATCCAAAATTTCCGTCAGATAAGATATCAATATATTTCCATGAGATAAACTTAGGTCTTTCGTAGCAGTCATGAGATAAACCGCTCCATGATTTGCGGCAGATATTAATTGTCTGATTTCGGAGTTTGGTAAAGTCTCATCCAGTTCCTCTTTATAACGGATTGAAAATTCGTCGAATCTATCCGGATTGTGCGAATAAAATTTTCTCAGATCGTTGCTCGGGGTAACATTTTTAAACCAAAATTCGAAAGGTTTGTCCAGTTTAGTTATCCCTCTTGGCCACAACCTGTCAATCAGATAACATTGGGACCTATGAGGGGGATTGTGACTGTAGACACTCGTTAAAATGAACTTTGGATTGCCGGCGATTTGTGAAACATTATTGGTTTCACCATCAAAATGCGATGAGTCCTTATTTAAAAAAGTTAGTGTGACTGAGTTGATATTTTCTGTTAGCCTTTTTAGCTCTTCAATATGAAGATTGGAAAGCCTTTCTATTTTCGATTCACCCAGCTTCGTAAGAGAAACTCGAATATTTCTGAAATCTTTGTTATCCCTTTTCTTTTTTATGAGGTTTGCTTTTACTGCGCGGTCAACTAGCTCCACGCAGCTGTTATTTTTTATCAAAAGATAGTCCGTAAGATCAGAAACTGTCGGATGTTGATCGCCTTCGTGCCCCTTGATCGCCAATAGCAATTGATGCTGCGCCGGTGTTAACCCGACCAGCTTCGCTTGGGATTCGCTCCACTTTAGGAAGGACCTTATTTCAGTTCTGATTCTTAGTAATTTAGAATAGTCACTCTTATCGATTGCCATTATTTGCAGTTTACTATCAAAGACTAGATATACTATACTATTTATATCGTAGTACGATATAAATAGTATAGTGGATATTCCTTGAAAATTGAAATGGCTATTATTTATGCTCTTTAAAAGTTATTTAACGGCAGTAGTAAAAAACAAAGATAATATCGATCCCATCAATCGGGATTTTTTTGTACCAAGATCAACTTTGTTTCTGATTCCGGCAGCTGTCATAATTGGGTTAATTGCTACTGTTTTTGCTCTGGGACTTTTAGATTTGATCGGACTGATTACAAATGCGCTGTTTTATGCCAGGTTTTCAGTGCGTATCGTCACTCCCAAGAACTCTAATTTAGGGCCCGTTACTATTCTTATTCCCATGCTGGGAGGTCTCATAGTCGGATTAATTTCTAAATTCGGTTCTCATATGGTTAGGGGACACGGAATCCCAGAGGCTGTGGATAAGATTTTAAATCAAAGAAGTAAAATACCTCCCAAAGTTGCTCTCTTAAAGCCGCTTGCCAGCGCAATTGCAATTGGAACCGGAGGACCTTTTGGAGCGGAGGGTCCCATCATAGTGACAGGTGGTGCATTGGGTTCAATAATCGGACAAATGTTCAATCTTACAGGAGTGCAGAGAAGGTCGCTCCTTGTTGCCGGTGCCTCTGCGGGCATGGTTGCAGTATTTGGAACTCCGCTTTCGGGAATCCTATTTGGGCTGGAAGTAATGATGTTTGAATTTAAGCCTAGGTCCTTGATTCTTATAGTTACTTCAAGTTCTGTTGCACTGTGTCTAAGGCAATCTCTTGCCGGTCGAGGACTTCTCTTAAAGGCCCCTATATTTCCAATGCGACAATTGTTGATACATGGATCAATTGTTTATCTGTTCGCTTTGGGAGTCGGAATTACTTGCGGTTTTGCCGGAATATTGTTATGTAAGTCGGTTTCATGGTTTGAAGCTTTATTCGAAAAGCTTCAAGGTAGAGTCGACAGTATTTTTTGGCCGATGATGGGCGGTGTCGTGATCGGATGTGGTGGATATTTTGACTTAAGGGCTATGGGTGTGGGATACGGAACCATCGATGAAGTATTGCTGTCGAAGTTTACCTTAGGAGCGCTTCTGTTGCTTTTAGGGATTAAGACTGTTATATGGTCAATTGGGCTTGGTAGTGGGACAAGTGGAGGAATATTGGCTCCCGTTATGATGATTGGTGCAAGCCTTGGAGCTATTTTGGGTCATTTGATACCCGTCGGATCCATATCTTTGTGGGCTTTGATAGGCCTGTCAACTGTTTTTGTGGCTGCATCTAGAGCTATTTTTACGTCAATTATTTTTCCTATAGAATTAACGGGTCAATTTAAAGCACTTCCAGTCATTATTATCGCTGTTGCAACCAGTTACCTTATTAGCGTTGTTTTCTTAAAAAGATCAGTATTGACTGAAAAACTAGGTAAAAGAGGATATCACTTCAATCTAGAGATGGGATCAAATCGGCTGGACTCTATACCGGTTGAGTGGGCGATGAACAAAGAAGTCATTTCATTTTGTATGAATAATAAAGTTGGAGATATTCTTAAATCCATTGAGCAAGATCCTCAACATGTCGCACAGAAGTTGTTTCCTGTCCTTGGAACTGATGGAAAAGTTGAGGGTACTGTGTCAAATGAGACAATATTTACAGTTGCGGCAAATAAAGTAGATGAACCTCTGGAGTCGATAATTAACAGAGATTTTATAAAAGTTGATTCGAGGATGAGTTTGTCGTCCGTATTGAATTTACTAAATATTAATTCGGGGCATTTTGTACCGATAATTGTTAACGACTTGACCGGTAAATTAATGGGGCTATTGGAGCCAGAACAACTAATCGGAATGATGGCCAAGCTTTTATCTGATGAAAATATTGACTTTGACTCAATTGGTCCTTTTAAAAAACGTGGAAATGCTTAAGCTACAGATGATAGAAAGTAATTTGGCGGCTAACGATGAATTTTCCAATTTAATTTGGGAGGTTAAAAATCTGAATAAGGTATTAACAAATTTTTTCGCAAGGCAGTTCGATTACAACAGTCGGTTGCGGTTTTTGATAGTATTAATGATGTGCCTTGAACAGATTATTCGAGGTAAACTGCGGACGTGGCTCAGCTGGTAGAGCATCACCTTGCCAAGGTGAGGGTCGCGGGTTCGAATCCCGTCGTCCGCTCCAATAAAATACCTGTTCAAAGGGGTAGGGGGAGTTCAGTCAGCAAGAAATAATCGCTTTTATGGCGCAAATATGGCGCATTTTATTGAAGTTTTGAAACTTCATTTGAACTTATTGAATTAAATTTTGATCTTTAAGACGATTTGTTTCGATTGGCATATGAATAAACTTTCGAATCAGGTAGTTTAATAGCTATAAGGAATTAAACAAAGTGGACTTTAAAGTAAAATAAGTTGATGGGTCCCAATAACTTTATACTTACCGAAATACCTCGCTTTAGACAAGGTGTCATGATTGATTCCATAATAAGTAACCTTGAAGAGAAACTTCACAGTATCAATAACATATCTCGACATAATTCGGAAGAATATTTCAAAAACTATATTGATTGGTTTTCAGATATAGAGCAGAATCTTAATAATAAAGTTTTTGATAGAGCGCTAACTGATCTTATTTTGGACGCTAACTATAGGCAAGTTCTGACTAGTTTTCCGGGACAGTCAGAAGTTATTAAAAAAAACCTTATAAATGACGACATTCGTCGAAAGAGAAAGTTGCTAGATGATATTGTTTCAGATTTCAAGCAAATTAAAAAGATACTACAGGGAACCCGTTGTAACTCAGACCAAAAACTAGATAGCAGGCCAATTATTGTAGATACTAATTTATTAATGCACTTTCATCCCATTAATGATATAGAACTTTTAGATCAAGAAGAATCAGTTAAGATAAAGAGATTCATAGTTCCTAGAGAAGTAGTTAGAGAACTTGACAAGTTAAAGTTTCAGCTTACTAATAAAAAGCAAGAAAAATGTGTTACAGCATTAAAGTGGATAAAAGGACAGGTGGCTTTATCGAAGCAAAATAAATCAATTAGTGAGGCTCAATTCGTTGTCGAATTAAATACGCTTTCTTTTGCTGACCTAGTGCCGGATACAGCAGATGAAGTAATTTTGAGGTTGGGCAATCTCTTTAAGTCCAGTAATATCGATTTTTTGATTGCTACTGCTGATACAGGGCTTGCCTTATTGGCAGAGATGGAAGGATATAATGTTAAATTTATTCCGCAAAACTAGTGGACGATTTGGTAAGTAATCTGTTTTTGTTGGTTCGAAGTATTTGCTTGATTGGCTTTTAAATTTGTTTCGAATTATCGCAAGTTTGAAGTTTGAATGCGCTTATCAAAAACAACAAAGCTGCAAAATGTTGGTAACGGTTTGATGCAATTTGTCAATTTGAGGGTAATTGTGGCAATGTCTCTGAATTAGCTTGGCATTATATTTAAAATTCCCATTAATAGAGTTGGATCTAAACCAAAATCAGACTTGAAGCAGTTACTAAAGTTAACGAGTGTCTTATGATATTCATGTCAGCTTGGCAAATTGATAAATAAACTTTAAGTTCCTTCACAATTTAGATATGTAATGTAAATCTATCCCCTATAAGGAGTTAATCGATCGATCAGATACTTTTAAGTAGCTTTACTGCATAAGAGTTTTTGTTACCATCGAGTTAAGCTTGTTTGCTATTAGTAAATCTCTGTCCATTGTCGCATGTTGATACCTAAGTGCTGCTACTGAACTCGCATGTCCCATTCGAGCCATAAGTTCTTTGATGCTGGCTCCCGTCATAGCAGCTAAGGTATTGCCGGTGTGCCTTAGATCATGGAAATGTAGTTCGGGTAGCCCAACTTTATTTCTTGCTTCATTCCACGATCGCTGCAATACTTTTCGACGAACGGGATTTCCGTTTGAACTTGTAAATAGAAAGGCTGTCGTAGTCTCTGAGATAAATAGCTCGATATGAGTCTTAAGTTCGTCAATCATAAAATGGGGTAACGAGACATTTCTTAGACCAGCTTTAGTTTTAGGCTCGGCAACCATCTGTGTTCCGTCAGATAGTTCCTGAACTTGTTTATCTATGTGCATTATGCCCGTAGCTAAATCAATTGAATCGGTCTCTAAAGCGAGTATTTCACCAAGTCTTAGACTTCCAAAAGTTCCTAATAAAACTGCCAATCTGAACTTTCTATCTATGGCATCAGCTAGTTTAAAAACTTCTTCAAGTGTGGCTATCGGTCTTTCTGAACTCTTATCTTGTCCTGCACCTTTAATATTGCAAGGATTCGTTTTAATTAAAGATTCTGAAATTGCACAGTTTAATATGGTTCTTAAAAGCCGATAAGTTTTTGCAGCAGTTGCTTGAGACAATCCATCTTCCATTAACGTAAAATACCACTTCCTAATCTGAGCAACTGACAGTTTCGAAATTTCAGTTTTTCCAAGTTGAGGCAGAATATGGTGTTTAAGCAGACCGTTGTAAACTTCACGAGTTCGCAGCCTCAAGTCTAGTCTTGAAGATATCCAGACTAGACTATAATTTTCAAGTGTCACTTTAGCATTTTTAGGATTAACCCAAGTGCCGTTAAGTTGGTCAATTTTAAGATTGACCTCATATTGTAAAGCTTGCCTTTTAATGTCAAATGTTTTTTTATGCTGTGTACCTTCTTGGCTTCTGTATCTTAAGTCGTATACTATTTTTCCATTTGAGAGTTTTCGTCTGTGAATGCTCATTTACGCCCCCAATTTTAAATTAGAGACCGACAAGGTGGATTTTTCAGCAGATATTTTTGCAACCTGGTTTAGTTTGGTACGAGTTGATGAACTGCTTGCTTGGGAATCACTATCATAATGGTTTTTAGCCTTTAAAGAATCTACAAACTGTTTTAGACAGTCAGTTGGGATTCTACGACTGTTGCCGATAGTGACCGACTCTAATGATCCATTTGCAATTAACTTATATACAACGGTCCTACTGATAGAAAGTCTGCTGGCGGTCTCTTCGGGAGTTAGTAGCAGTATCTCAGATG
>DAIDJA010000115.1 GCA_027451605.1 Acidimicrobiales bacterium | reverse complement strand
CCAAGCACCCTAATCTGAGAGTCCAATGTCTCGATTTTTTCGCCGCAAATGGCACTTCTTACTGCAATTCTTTTTTGATCAAGTTTGTCTTTATCATAAGGATGAGTAGGCTGACCTCTTTCCAACATCAGATAATTAGATATGTCGACGAGATTGTTTACAGGTCTCATATTTGAAATAAGCAGCCGCTGTTGAATTAAAAACGCGGATATACCTAAAGTTACATTGTCAATTTCAGCCAACCCAAAAGCTGCGCAGTTACTCGGTTCGTCAATGGCAACATGAATCTGATCTACTTGCGTTTTGTCACCATATACCTCTTCAATTTCAAATTTATTACTTTGAATCAGGTCTGTAGCGTTATCGGTAAACGGCAGTTCATATTTTGCCGAGAGATCCCTTGCAATTCCTATAACCGAAAGTGCGTCCGGACGGTTTCCTTCAGTCTCAATATCAAAAATAACATCCGATTTTATATTGAGAGTCTTCACGACACTGTTACCGACGTCGCCATCGGTAACCTCAAGCAACATGAGGCCGTTCTCGTCAGAGGCCAGATCAATTTCAGTTGCAGAACAGAGCATTCCGTATGAGGTGACTCCCCTCATCGTGCGCTCCTTTATCTCAAGCTTATTTGGCAGGATCGTTCCAATTGGCGCATAGGGCACGTAGTTTCCCTCTTTAAAATTCCAAGCGCCACAGACCACCATCACCGGATCATTTTCACCGATATCCGTGGTTATAAGTCTGATCTTATCGGCACCTTTAATCGAATCGATCTTAAGTACCTTTGCTACCAAAATTTTATCAATCCCTTTGCCGTAATACCTGTAGGAATCAATGACAAGACCCAGCGAATTGAAGGTATCAACTAATTCTTGAATAGATCTTTCATCATCGGCGTCAGCGTCGATGGCGACAAATTCCTTGAGCCAGTTTAATGTTACAATCATTGTGTTTCCTTCTAAAACTGCAGAAGCAGCCTAAGATCATTTTCCGTTAGATCTCTCATATCCGAAAGAGAATATTTCATTTGAACGAGTCTGTCGATCCCAAATCCAAATGCAAAACCGGTCCAAATTTCAGGATCAATTCCAACTGCCTTAAATACTTCGGGATCTACCATGCCGCAACCCCCGAGCTCGATCCAACCGGTTAAAGAGCAAGTTCTGCATCCGTCACCGCCGCAAATCGTGCATGTTATTTCAAATTCTGCAGACGGTTCGGTGAACGGAAAGTATGCCGGCCTGAGTCTGGCATGAATATTGGGACCAAAATAGTTGGTTGTAAATTGTTCTATTGTTCCGGCAAGATGCCCAAAATTAATACCCTTATCGATTACCAGACCCTCTATCTGGTGGAATATCGCCAAATGCCTTGCGTCCGGAGTGTCTCTCCTGAAACATCTTCCCGGCATAACCGTATAGATTGGGGGCTCATAGGTTTTCATAACTCTGACTTGAACCGGGGACGTATGGGCTCTCATAAGTATGGTTTCCGGAATTTTTGAGTTTAAATAAAAAGTATCCCACATCCCACGTGCCGGATGATCTTTAGGTATATTCAGGGCTTCAAAATTATACCAGTCTGTCTCAGCTTCGGGACCGTCCATGACATTAAAGCCCATGGCTATAAATATATCTTCCAATTCCATTTGCGCCAAAGTAACCGGGTGTAGGGCTCCGATCGTCGGCGAATAGATCGGATTTAGAGCGACAAAATTTTCAGTTAAATCGGATTTTTCAAAATTTAATTCCGCCAGTCGGATTAGTTCAAGTTCTTTTTCCTCAAAGATCTCTTTAACCTTGTCGAGAGCATCCGTTAATACCTTTCCGACCTCTTTACGTGCCCCCGGCTCAATGTCTTTAAGCTTGGACCGAAGTGCTATTAAAGGAGACTTTTTCCCGTTAACTAAAGGCCCAATCGTTTTCAGCTCGTCAGTTTCAACACACTTACTGATAATTTCAAGAGTATCATTTAGGATAGTCTCGATATTTTTAATAAAATCCATTGGGTTATCCGAAAGTTCTGGAGTTGGCATCAATTCATATCCTTGCGATATACGTAACTTTTAAATCTTAATTAAGTGCAGAGTGACAATACCACTGTTTGAAAGCAAGATTATTTTCAAACAAGAAGAATATTTTAAATCTCAAATAATCGACCTTGCTTTAAACAAATGTCTCTTAATATGATACCAGCCGACACGGAAAGGTTAAGTGACTCGACGTGACCTGCCATACCTACAGTTACAGTGTCGTCAAAGTACCCCCTAAAAGAATCATCAATCCCATGAGCTTCAGAACCAAAAACGACGGAAACCGTTCGCCGAAATTCCGTGGTTTCCAAAGGCTTTCCGCCGTCTACGTATGTTCCGACAACTTGATAACCTTTTTTCTTAACATCTTCAAGAGCCTGAATTAAACCGCCACTGTACAAAATAGAGACGGCAAGTACCATTCCGGCCGAACTTCGTATGACACGGGGCGAGAAGGGCTCGCAACAATTCTTAGTCAACAAAATTTGATCAAAGCCAAACGCTGCTGCGGATCTAATAATCGGACCCATATTGGAAGGATCATTTATCTGATCTAAAATCAATATGTTTTGGTTAATATCAAAATTATCTAGATCACCGACACCCGGAACTTTTACAAGCGCCATTAGCCCGGGAGATGACTTTAGGGCCGAAACCGATGCCATCTGTTTTGAAGTGAGACCGTAAATATTCTCAAGACTATCTTCAGAAAATCCCGTAGAATCCAAGATCCCGTTAAATTTCGTCAAAATCGCCGGTTCGTTGATATCTAAGTAAATTTCTCGAATTGTGGGAGCTGTACTGCCGGATCGATTAGTGAAATTAATTGTGGGATTTACCGCAAGCTTCAGAATATCATTCAGCAGAGAGATTCCTTCTACGGCAGTTAACCCTGTAGTCTGCCGATAGTCCTTGTCGTTGAGGACTTTGCGCAAATTCTTGAAATGCTTATTGCCGGAAGCTAAAGTCTGAATATTCGATAATTCAAGCTTCATCTATCAAGAAAGTTTGCTTCTCCAAATGGATTTTAAGAAAATTAGCGGTCAGGGAGTCTGAATTTACTGCCCGACTTTGACTGTGTCACACAAACTCTTAAAAGCTTCCGGATTTTTAACGGCAAGTTCCGCCAAAGTTTTTCTGTCAAGTTCGATTTCAGCCTTCTTTAGTCCGTCGATAAACCTTGAATACGAAAGTCCGTTTTCTCTTACGGCGGCATTGATTCTTTGAATCCACAGACGGCGCAAATCGCGTTTTCGGGCCCTACGATCGCGATATGCATACTGAAGCGAATGCATTACCTGTTCATTGGCTGCGCGATATGATCGAGACTTATTGCCGTAATAACCTTTGGCCAGCTCCAATACGGCTTTATGGTGCTTCTTAGCGTTAACTGATCTCTTTACTCTTGCCATGATTCCTCCTATTACTTATATGATCGTTATGTATGGTTTTCAGCTATTTAACAACTGAAAGATGACCTGTTATTAAACTCGCCTTTAGCAAATCGCAACTTTTAACAGGGTTTAAAGTGCTAAAGTTTGGCCTTTTGGCCGGTCTGTCGAACAGCCCATAATCTCATAGACCAAGTAGCCTCTTTACCTGACGCGTATCGCCGGGTGACAGTTGTGATTCTTTTGCAAGCCTTCGTTTACGAGACGGAGCCTTCTTTTCCAGTAAGTGAGATCGCATTGAATTGCGTCTCATTAATTTCCCGGTGCCGGTCACCTTAAATCTCTTTTTTGCCCCTTTGTCAGTTTTCATCTTTGGCATATCTCTCTCCTTATACTCAACTAATCTAAATTTCTAAACTTATTAATGCCGCCTTATGCGAAATTATTTAAATCCGTATGCGAAGCTCCCTAAGCTACGGGGTCACCTTCAGACACTTCGGCTTTAACCGGAGCAATTCCATTTGTATCGGATTTCTTTACGGTCTGCCCTTTCTTAAAGGGCGCCAATACCATAATCATGTTTCTGCCGTCAAGTTTTGCGGGACTTTCAACTTTTGCTATATCGTCTGTGGCTTCAGCTACCCTGTCAAGTATCTTCCTACCCAGTTCAGGATGGTACACCTCTCGTCCCCGAAACATAACAGTAAGTTTTACTTTGTGACCCTGAGAAATGAATTTGATTACCTGCTTTGTCTTGGTATCAAAATCTCCGGTCCCGATCAGAGTACGATACTTCATTTCCTTCACAAGATTTGAAGTAGATTTTTTTCTGGATTCACGTTCTTTTACGTTTGAGTCAAACTTGAACTTTCCGTAATCCATAATACGGCAGACTGGGGGGATTCCGTTTGAAGCAACTTCGACCAAATCTAGATCCTGATTCCTAGCTATGGTCAATGCTTCGTCAAGTGACTTGACGCCTAACTGGGTGCCGTCTGCACCGATCAGCCTTACTTCTCTTGCTCTAATCTGGTCGTTAACACGCGTGCCAGAAACATGGTTACTTGGAATTTAGCAATCCTCCTTATTTAAAAAGTTTCATCGGACAAAATATCTGTCCGAAAACTCATTATTTAAAATAAAAGTGGACGCCAAAACGAACACATCTTTAATTTTCGAACCTTTTCCCCTTAAAAAATTAACGGCTATTAAAATAATGTTAATCTGGGTAAAGGCGGAACCTTAAAACTTGGTCCACTTTATTAAAATAATGTTTAACATATAGAATAGCAAATTATGAGTACACTATGGACACCTGAAGGCGAACATCGCATCCCGAGAGAAAATTCGGCTAATAATAAAGAGCCATCAATAGAGCCTGAGCAAATGACCGAATCGGTCCCCAATATCGACGATATGTCCGAAGAAGAACTTGAAGAGATGGTGAACAAAGTAAGATCTGAAGTTCTTTCAACCCCCGCGATTCAAATTATTCTCAATCATATTTCAGGACTCGGTGAACTCGCCGCTATTCATTTAAGCGTGGACAAACCTGATTTAAACTCAGCCAGACTAGCCATCGATTGTTTAGAGGCAATAAGTACAACCATCAAAGATAGGGTGGATGCCCAAATTTCCGATGCAGTAGATACAATGTTGAATCAACTACGGATGGCTTGGATTAATGCCTCTTCCTAAAAGATCAATTCGGTTTCTAATTGCCATTGCGGTTAATTGAGTCGGGCAAAAGATATATCTTACTGATAGTCGGAGTTAATCTTTAATCACTCTTCTGAACCCTGAAATCCTCGACACAGCCGTTTCGCCGCGACTCCAACCAATTATGTGCAGACTCTAGATTTGTGTAAAAGAAAGTGAGACATATCTTTGACTGAGAAACTCAATGGTATTTCAGATTCCGAATCCAAAAACAAAATTAAATTTGAAATTGTTTTCAAATTTAATGAATAGAAGCTGCAGCTCTCAATTAATTATCATACAATTTAGTTGGATAACTGTAGAACTCACCTACGAGGATAAAATTAAACCTGTGGGGATGTTGAAGAAACCTTGTCCAACCGCGTAGCACGTCAAGGCGGAAGGACATGCTATTCCGTTGACAACATCGATTCCCGAAGGAGTCATTTGGTTTGACCAAGTTGTTCCGCCGTCACTGGTTGCAAGTATGACACCGACGCCTGACGCATTTTCGCCTACGGCATAACACGTTGATGTTGTAAGACACGTAATTCCGATAAGAGCAGTGATTCCGGATGGTATATTTTGGCTTGTCCAGTATACGCCACCGTCGGTGGTGGCAAGTATTTCTCCGCCGCTGTTATTATTTATTACTCCAACCGCATAGCAGTTTAACAAATTAGGACAAGAAATTCCTCTGATGGTACGAGTTCCGGAAGGTATATTTTCTACTGTCCAGTATTCCCCGCCGTCACTGGTTGCAAGTATGACACCGACGCCGGAAGTATATTCGCCTACGGCATAACATATTGACACCGTAGAACAGAAGACTCCGCTGAGGTTACCAATTCCTGTCGGAACGGTTTGGTTTGACCAAGTTGTTCCGCCGTCACTGGTTGCAAGTATGCTAACACTGCCAACTGCATAACACGTCAATAAAGAAGGGCATGCGATACCACTCAATAAACCAGTTCCAATCGGAACGGTTTGGTTTGACCAAGTTATTCCACCGTCACTGGTTGCAAGTATGACACCGACGCCGGAAGTATATTCGCCTACGGCAT
>DAIDJA010000114.1 GCA_027451605.1 Acidimicrobiales bacterium | reverse complement strand
GATAAGAGAATAATTAAAAAAGAGGGGGTATTTTTTAATTTAAAGGGAATTGGGTTATTCATGGTACCTGCTTATTTATGAAGATAACGTATGCGAATTTGTTAAAAGCTGAAATATAAATTCAGATACAAAAAATCATACGTCAAATTGAGTTCTTAGTGGTGGCAAAACTTTAAAATCAATATCAGTTACTATTTGATATTTGACTGAAGATAGTTGGTGCTCATTAGTTGCATTATTCTAACCATATTCATTTAAAATTGCTAAAGTTTTTTGAGTTGATTCTTCAAACATATTCCGGTCGCAGTGCTAACTTAATTTCTATCTAACGTTTTATTGATTCTATATTTTTAATAACTGCTTTTTGCCTTCATTTAGCTTTTTTTCATAATTTTTAATCTGAATTTTGACTTGTTCGTTACCGGTTGATCCGTGTGATGTTCGACGACGTACGGAAGAGCCCGGCTCAAATATCTCAAGGGCAGGCTCACCAAGGTCAGGATGTGCGAGTACCAACTCCGGCAGGGCAACATGCCTTTGAATTGAATCTTTAACAATTGATCCCACAAGATTATATGCGCTTCTAAACGGCATTCCCTTTTTTACGAGCCATTCCGCCAGATCAATTGCTACACTGTATGCCGAATCGGCTGAAGATTGCATGGTCGTATCATGAAACTGAAGTGTATCATACATACCAGCAAAGGCAGACAGAGCCAGTTTGATCTGGTCAATTGAATCGAAAAGTGGTTCTTTATCTTCTTGTAAATCTCGGTTGTAAGCCAATGGCAAAGATTTCATTGTTGCAAGAAAACCGGTTAAATTACCGACCAATCTCCCCGACTTTCCGCGTGCCAATTCGGCAATATCGGGATTTTTTTTCTGAGGCAGCATTGAAGAACCTGTAGAGAATCCATCATCAAGGGTTGCAAATCCAAATTCTGCGGTTGTCCACAATATAATTTCCTCTCCCATCTTTGAAAGATGGATGCCTACGAGACTTAGTACGAATAGAGTCTCTGCTACAAAATCTCTGTCTGCTACGGCATCTAAGCTGTTTTCAAAAAGCTCCTTAAAACCCAGTTTATCTTTGACTGTCTTAGGATCTAACGGAAGCGTTGTTCCACCCAAAGCTCCGGCTCCCAGCACCGAACAATCAACCCTGGAATAACAATCGACTATCCGGTCCAAGTCCCTAAAAAATGCCCATCCGTGAACAAGCAAATGATGGGAGAGCAAAACCGGCTGGGCACGCTGAAGATGAGTGTACCCCGGAAGATAAATATCCGGTACTTCTTTTGCTCGATTAAGAATAACAGTGTTGAGTTCAACAACTCGCTCCGCGATTTGCTTTAGTTCGTCTTTCACCAAAAGACGCAATGCAGTAACCACTTGGTCGTTACGACTTCGTCCGGTATGTAATTTTCCACCAACGTCGCCTACTATTTCTATGGTCCGTCTTTCAATTGCGGTGTGGATATCTTCATCGGTGTCCACAAAATTAAAAACGTCGGTGGATATCTCGTCACCGATTGTCTTTAAAGCGCCTGAAATTTTTTCGAATTCCTGCTGCGAAATGAGGCCTACTTCCTTTAACCCGTAAAGATGAGCCAATGAAGCTTCAATGTCGTATTTGGCCAGTCTCCTGTCAAAATTAAGTGATACCGTAAAGTCCATAAGTATCTTGGAAGGGTCAGAACCCAACCTCGAATTCCAAAGGGTCATAATAAAACTATACTCCCTTTTGCCTTTGAGCCCAAGTTGATATTCCAAGACCCCAAATCTTTACAAAGCCCTCCGCATCGGAATGATTAAAACTATCCGAAGCATCATAGGTCGCCAAATTATAATCATAGAGGCTGTAGGGACTTTTTCGACCGTTTACGATACACGAATAAGGGGAAAGCTGAAGTCGAACTTCACCGCTTACATATTTTTGAGAACTGTCGACAAATTGACTATACGCTTCCATTAAGGGCGAAAACCAGAGGCCGTCATAAATAAGTTCAGCAATCCTCGGTTCAATTCTGATTTTCTCGTGAGCTAAATCTCTCTCAAGCGTAACGGCTTCGAGATCCTTATGAGCCTGTATCAATGCCAGAGCACCCGGCGCCTCATAAGTCTCTCGGCTTTTAATACCTACACGCCTGTTTTCAACCATATCTATCCTACCGTAGCCGTAACTACCTACCAGTGAATTTAAGTTGGAGATAATCTCAAGAAATGACATTTCTTTATCATTAAGAGCTACCGGAATTCCGGATTTAAATGTTATGATAACCTCGGTTGGATCATCTTGGCTTACCCGAGTCATCGACCATACGTCCTCCGGCGGCCGATTCCACGGATCTTCTAAAATTCCGCATTCAATCGCCCTACCCCATATATTTTCATCTATGGAATACAGCTTTTCTTTCGTAACCGGCACTCGGACACCTTTACTTTTTGCGTAATCTATAGATTCCTCGCGAGTCATATTCCAATTTCTCGTAGGTGCCAATATTTCAAGATCGGGCGCCAGCGCTCGAATTGAAACTTCAAACCTGACTTGATCGTTTCCTTTTCCGGTACACCCGTGGGCTATTCCCGTGGCATTGAGTTTTGCCGCCTCTTCTACCAAAACCTTAACTATGGCCGGTCGTGACAAAGATGAAACGAGCGGATATCTGCCTTCGTATAGCGCATTGGCCTTTAAGGCCTTTGACAAGTAGTCTTCCGCATAAGTCTCTTTACAGTCAACAACGCTGGCTTCAACTGCGCCTGAGTCAAGTGCCCTCTGACGTATCGCCTCAAAATCTTCGCTTTGTCCCACATCCACCGCAACGGCAATAACTTCAAAATCAAATTCATGTGTTAAATAAGCTACCGCTACGGATGTGTCCAAACCTCCTGAGTATGCCAAAACTACTCTTTTTTTCATCTATGTTTCTCCATTACTTATTTTTTGCCGCCTACCTATAAGAATAAGACGGACATTTTAATTTACAACTTATTGATACTTCTATCCGAGTTCCACCTGCGAGAGCTTCGCCAAATCTCTTGCCAAATTTAGTCCACCGTAATTTTCATCGGCGACAACCAGAATCGTATCATCTCCCGCAACGGTTCCTACGATGTGTGCCAAATTTGACCTATCCAAAGCCGAGGCAACAACGTGAGCTGACCCGGGTGGTGTCTTTAAAATAACCAGGTTATAAGATACCTTGACCTCGCCCACCCAGTCTCCCAATACTCTGCTCAGATGGTCGTCCGAAACTTGAGTCGTTCCGATATTGTCGGGAATCGCATAGGCGCTCACATTACCCTTAAGCCTGATTTTAATTGCGCCGAGTTCGTCAAGATCACGGCTTACCGTGGCTTGAGTTACCTCGGCACCAAGTTCATTAAGCATTTCAACTAGCTGAGTCTGTGAAGTAACGACGTTTTCGGCCAGAAGATTTACTATTTTAAAATGTCTCTGAGTCCTGTTTAAGGCCATTTGTTTCCACCGCTAGCCTGATCTTTAAACAACCAAATAAATGTGGCTAAGGCCGCATTTTGTCTCATAGCTGCCTGTTGAAATACGACACTTTTTGAAGATTCCATTAAATCATCGGTAACTTCGAAACCACGGTGTGCGGGCAAACAGTGCATGAAAATTACCGACTCCTTTGATACGGTCAGAGAGTCCGATGAAAGCGTAAGCCCCTCAAATGCCTTCAATTTTGTTTTCGCGGTGTCTTCCTGTCCCATAGATACCCAAGTATCGGTATATACCACGTCAGCTTCGGAAAGGGCCGAATCCAAATCACCGTGGGCAATGATATTTTGAGCAAATTTTGGATGGGTCTCGTAAAAGTTATCACTTGGTCCGTATCTTAGGGGACAAAAAATATGAAGCTTACAGTTCAAATAAGTTAAAGCTTTAAGCAGCGATACGGTAACGTTATTAAAGTCGCCCACATAGACCACTTTAACAGTGCTGTTTGAGTCCAAATTTTCTCGATTTAAAGAAAATTTGACATTTCGCTTAGCCAGCTCATCGGAGATTGTCAAGACATCTGCTATAGCCTGTTGAGGATGGCTATAGTCGGAAAGTAGGTTTATAACCGCAGTCGACGAACCAACTTTGTCTAACACTTGGCACATTTTAATTAAAGACTCATGATTAAATACTCTGGCGGCAATCACACTGTGGTAACAGGCAAGCGTCCTTGTGACATCTTCTATCGACTCTCTTTTACCCATATCCACTTCATCCTGCCTGACATAAACTCCAAAACCGTTTAGTTTATGTATTGCAGTTTCCATGGAATGCCTGGTCCTATTTGAAGGCTTTTCAAATAAAAGAGCGGCTGACAGCTCATTTCTTAAATCGACCGTTGGCAAAGTTACACCATAACCAACCAACGTCAAAAACTCGTCTTCAGACAGCGAATCAACATCGAGGATATGACGATAAGACACTTATCGGCCTCCCTCAAAATGGCCGGACTCACTCAAGTTACTTTGCATCCGTGGCCTCCTTAGTGTCATCGACTGCCTGCCTAAATTTGTTAATAAATGTATCAATTTCAACTTCGTCAATCAAAAACGACGGGGCTATTCGAATTGTATCTTTTCGCGGAGCATTTACAACAAGCCCGTGTTTAAGGGCATTTAATTGAATCTGCTTTGCATCCAAATCCGAAAATACAATACCCAACAAAAGACCGGCTCCCCTAATTGAATCAACTTCGGGGAATTGAGAAAGTTTATCTTTAATGATTTGTCCTAATCGCTGTGTCTGGATTGGAGCGTTCATATACATGAGCGAACTTAAAGTCGCAAGCGCGGCACTGCAAGCTAAAAGCTGGCCGCCAAAAGTAGTACCATGGTCTCCGGGGCTGAAATTGTCAGCAACTTCGGTAGTCGCCCAACAAGCTCCTATGGGAAAGCCGTTACCCAATGATTTGGCAATGGTTACAATATCGGGAGCAATATCCGAATCTTGAAATTTGAACCAAGATCCGCAACGGCCCAATCCCGTTTGAATTTCATCGACTATCAGAAGCACGCCGGAACCCTTACACAGATCGGCAAGGTCTTTTAAGTAGCTCTGTGCCGGTTCTATTATTCCTGCCTCTCCCTGAATCGGTTCGACGATAACCGCCGCCGTCATCGAATCTATTTCAGATTCAGCAGAGGCTATATCATTATATGGGATCTGAACAAAATCTGCCGGTAGCGGTTCAAACGGAGCTTGCTTGGACTTTTGCCCTGTGGCGGCCAAGGTAGCCAATGTCCTACCGTGAAACGAGTTTTCCATTGAAATGATCTTATGTTTATTGGGACCTTTAATTTTACGGGCAAGCTTTATGGCACATTCATTAGCTTCGGCTCCCGAATTACAGAAAAATACCTTTCCGTAATCTATAAGGTCGTCCCACTCTTCCCAATTGTGCAAACCCTTTATCAAAGCTCCGATAGATTTGGCGAGTTTATCCGAAAGATTATTCTTAAAAAGATTGGAAACGTGAAGTAAATTTTCAGCCTGTTCTTTGATGGCATCGGTGACCGGTTTAAAATTATGTCCCAGTGAAGTTACGGCAATTCCTGACAAAAAGTCCAAATATGCCTTATTGTTGTCATCATACAGCCAACTCCCTTCGCCTTTGATGAAACAAACGTCATCGGGCGAATAAGTTGGCATTAGGTAGTTCTGTTTCATGCCGTCACCATTGTTCCTAATCCTAAATCGGTGAAAAGTTCGATTAAAACTGAATGTTCAATCCGACCATCCAAAATATGACAAGAGCTGACTCCGTTTTGAACAGCCTTCATACAGGCGTCAACCTTGGGTATCATTCCGCTCGAAATCGCCCCCAATTCAACCATCTCAAATGCCTTTTTGGCGGTCAAGACGCTGATCAAGCTCTCGGGGTCATCTGTATCGCCTAATATGCCGCTCACATTGGTTAAATAAATCAGTTTTTCAGCCTGCAAGGACTGAGCGATTGCACTTGCCACAGTATCTGCATTAATATTATAAGCTTGCCCCAAGATATCTGAACCAATGGTTGCCACTACGGGTATCATGCCCTGATGTATCAGACCCAAAAGTATCGAAGGATCAACGTCTGTGATGCTCCCCACGTAACCCAATGATTCTTCCATTGCTTCTGCTTTTATTAAGCCTGCGTCTTCACCTGAAAGTCCGATTCCTACCGGAGC
>DAIDJA010000113.1 GCA_027451605.1 Acidimicrobiales bacterium | reverse complement strand
AAATCCTTATTGCGCTCCGACTCTTCAACTATCGGAACTTTAGCTTCAAAGCTTCTCAGTACAGTATCTTCTGAGAGATCCAATTCACCTATGGTATGTCCCGTGGCACTTATATGAATTCCCGTTCGATGCAATATGCTTACAGCATTCGGAGACGCAAAAGTCACCATACAGTCCGCATCATAAATAATGACCCCGTCACCGACTCGAGGGTTGTCTTCCACAAAAAAGATTGTGTCTTTGTATGGATATGTGCCTTCAGTTATCATATTGCCGATTGCTACGGCTAAATCCGAGTATGCCTTTTCGAGCTGACCCTGATGTCTTCTAAAGTCGGCAATTCTGATCTGATCCACTACCGCAATAATTCTGGCGTCTTTTTTAACGGGAATTACGGTTTCCATTACAGTCTCATTGATATCATCTACGACACTCAATCCCTTAGATATCTCCCCTGAGGCAAATGATTGCTCCACAAGTGGAATTTTAGATTTGTCGATTGCCACTCCGACTAGATCCTGAATGTATAGTGTTTGAGCCGTTGATGGCCTTACTTGTCCGGCAACGATATATTTGTCCTTTTCGTTTATAGACGGAATGAACATAACCAAGTCAGCGAAGGAGAGATCAGCAAATAGATTCCATGAAAGTCTGAGCCTCCTCAGATGTTCCAGTTCGTCGAGCGAGAAACCATACCCGTCAAATAGGTCAGAGTTGGTCATTTCCGTAAACTTATTTTTGGATGAATACGAAACGTTCTCATTATTTGTATTTAAATATCAAGTTTTTTTAGTGTTAATAAGTTGAATTACTGTAATTCTAATGCTTAATTGATATCGCTTATTAAGCCATTGGAGCTTTAAGCTGGTTAAATCGTTGCTATAAGTCTATGTAGCTTCTCATTCTTTGATTGAATGTCGCCAGTTTGTTGACGTTGAATTCTTTGATTAAAGCCATAATGGAATCGAATCTATAGCCAATATCGGAGATTTTGTGTGCATCTGAAGCTGTGGTAATCGGGACATCTTTTGCTAAAAACAATTGTAATAAATCATGTGAGGGATACTGTTCTTTAATCGGCTTTCGATAACCTGCTGACGATACTTCGGCAGCCAAATCAAACCTATTTGCACTTTCGGCGATTCTCAAATTGAATTCGTTTATTAAACCGGTATCTTTAAGCAGATTGGAATTGACCTTTATTAAATCAGGATGCGCAAGTACATCGCAGGAGTTGGCCGATGCCAATTCTTCCATGTGGTATGAGTATTCAGCCCATATGTTTTCCAGATCAGTTGAATCCCATACTTTCATTGAAACAGTATCATAAAGATCATCGAATCTCCAATTCTTTAACCAGTGCACGGATCCTAGAATTACGTCAAAAGGATACTGCCGCAGCTTATCGTTTAAGAATTCCATATTGTCTTTGAAATAGTCCATCTCCAAACCTACAACGATAGGAAGTCCGGACTCTTTGGCCAATAAAGCAATACTTATATATTCTTCAATATCGTAAGTTGCGTGGTGGTCAAAATACGCCTCCATGGATTCATAGAGTTCGTGATCATCAAATTTTGTCCAAAATTTTCCAAGCCACTGTTTGGATTGAGTAAACCTGTGAAAATGTTCGGTGACAGCAATTTGTTTTAAACCCATAGATTCGGCTTTCCGACAGTATTCTGCCAGAGTCTCCAAGGTGAATTGAGTTGCTTTATTAGGATGTTCCCACAGGTGTAGGTGATAGTCGATCATTATTTTTTTAATTAACTTTTCTAATTAAGGTTACCCCGTCTCTTACCGTTGTTATCACGGCTCTGAGGTTAGGATTTTCCGCGACTTTTTGATTAAATTTTCGTAGAGCCACTGTATCTTCGGTATTGTCATTAGGGTCTAAAACTCTTTTGGACCACAGGGTATTATCCACCGCAATTATTCCATTCTGAGACAGTAATTTAAGGGAATGATTTAAGTAATGTTCATAGCTTGATTTATCTGCATCAATAAAAATAAAGTCGTAGGGTCCCGTTAGGTTTTGTATTGTGGTTCTGGCATCACCTTCATGTATGAATATTACATGTTCCAATCCGGCCTCTTTAATATGTTTTTTGGCATAGTGGATGTGCTTTTCATCAAAGTCTAAAGTATCGATTACCGCTCCGGGTTTCAAGGCTTTTGCCATCGAAATGGAAGAGTAGCCGGAGAAGGTCCCTATTTCCAATACCCTGTTCGGAGAAAGTGCAAATACGAGCATTTCCAAGAACATTCCTTCAAGGTGTCCCACCATCATCGAAGGAGCATCGAGCTTTTCTCGGGTTATTTTAGCTACGTCTTTCAGGAACGGATCTTCTACGGTAGAGTTTTCCGATGCATATTTTTCAATTTCTGGATCTATGAATTCCATTGTTTAACTTTCCGTTGGCCTTTAATCAAAAAATTTCGATCAAAAATATACTCGAATGATACCAAGTGCTTCTGTTGTTTCAAACTACAGTAGAGGTGTTTCGTCAACAAATAACTATTATCATTTCAGAAAATATCACCATAATTTTAAAGGTAAAAATCTAAAGACCTTTTTAATATATTCAAAAGAACGATATCGATATTAATAAGTCGCTTTTATGCTTATCGTGTCGAAGTCAATTTTAATGTATAAGTTTACTCTGCGTAAAAGAATACCACTGAGAGGTGAGACAATTAATTGGCACAATACGTGAATCGAATAATCTATAACTATTTACTACATCCTAATGACATATCATAATGTTATCGGGTGATGAAATCATGAAATATTACACGATTTACGAATTTGCGCAGATGGCTAACAAAACACCCCAGACATTGCGAAACCCCGATAAACGTGGGGTTTTGATTCCGCATCACAAGGGAATGAATGGCTACCGTTATTATTGTAAGGAGTTGGCTTCTGATGATTAAAACCTTCAAATTTGAACTGGTACCGAATAACAAGCAACATTCCCTTCCAGTTCAGTCAGCGGGAACGGCAAGTTGGGCCTACAATTGGGCTCTTGCCAAAGAAAAGGCATATTACGCCGAGACTGGAAAATTCTTGTTTGGTGCTGAGTAAGAAAGCAATTGATACAACTTAAGAAAATAGTGTTTGTGTGGCTCAATCAATCAGTACAGCAATAACATCACGAAACAAGTCATTAAAGGTTGTTCAATTACTATTAAAAACTTCTTCAAAGGTCATAAGGAACTACCTATATTTACGTCTAAGTACAAGACAAAACCGAGTTTCCATCATGATCCCCGGAAACCGAAAGTAACAGAAACACACGTCTAATTAGAAAAGATCGGAAGTGTGTGCGTCAATGTTATGGCAACCGGTCCGCATCAATTTGGCAAATCTACTTTATTACAGCAAGTATGTCTTACCGACACCGGTCTTGCCGGATTAGATTCCGCCCAGCTAAACACTGACATGTTGGATGCGACAATCTCAGTAATACAATATTGAGTATTCCTAGTCATACTTATAGTAGGATAGTAGTATGAAGGTGAGTATTAATTTACCGGAAGATGATGTAGCATTTTTAGACGAGTATTCTAAAAAAAATGGAATTGCCTCTAGGTCTGCTTCTATTCATCTAGCAGTTTCAAAATTACGGACTGCACAACTTGTCGATTATTATAAAAGTGCCTTTATGGAATCCGAGGGCGAATGCATTGAGACAGTTTGGGAATCAACGACTGCTGATGGATTGGAATTAGATGAATAGGGGTGACTTAGTAATTGTAAATTTTGATCCAATTGAAGGCTCTGACGCTAACAAAGTTCGACCGGCAATTATCGTCAGTAATGACGCTGCGAATCAATCTGCAGCCCAAACAGGCAGAGGTGTTATTACAGTGGTTCCCGTTACAAAGTCAACAGTGCGTATCTATCCATTTCAAGTATTGCTTTTATCTTCTGAAACTGGTTTGCGAAACGACTCCAAGGCACAGGCGGAACAGATTAGAGCGGTTTCGGTCAATAGAATCGGCGACACGGTGGGAAGAGTTTCGCAACATACAATGAAACAATTGGAAAAGGCCATACTCCTTCACTTAGATTTACAGTAATTCTCTCATAACGGAACAAGATATAGCTTGGAACCTAAATTGTGAACGAATTCTTGGCCATTGACTTTGCGGCGCGGTTGTATTTGAAACAATGAACTTCGGCTTGTGATCTCGTTGTAAGTCGAATAGAGCGATGAAACTGGGAAATTTCAAAGCTAAAAGCGCACGTTTTTCAACCTTTCACGGAATTGATCGAATCTAACTCTTATCACATATCATAAGTTTTGCAATTCGATATGAATATGAATTTCTTTGACTGAAACGAAGAAAAATAGAATATTGAAAGATGAACGAGGAATTGGCTTTGAGAAAATATTAGCGTCGATTTTGAAGTATGCATATAAAAAGTTACAATTGGATACAATATGGGATCGGTGGAATTGGTGCCATTTATAACATTTCGAGTAACGACAAAATTACTGTCGTCGTCGTTAAAATTTAAAGAGGCGGGAGATTTTTTGAGAATTGTTCATGAAAGCAACAACGGTATCCAAAAACAAGTAACTGCCAAAATTATAGAAATTACTAATGACGCCGAAAGTTTAGAGAAAGGCTTAATGGTCAAACTGTATTCCCCCCTTTTTTTAAATTAACTACCCATCTTCGCAGAACATATCAAATAAATAAAAACTTAACAGATTCCAAATTATTTTTCAGCTAATAACATAAGGAAAACTTAGGGGGAGCTGCGAGAGCAGAGTTGATCAAATGCCCTTGATGCTACAGTTTCAAAAGCCTCGATTACTTTTGCTTAAAGTAAACTTTACAATAGAAGTACATGGAAGTGGCTGGCTATAATTAAATAGCGTTTCAGAAGATCTTGATCCGCAAAATTGTTTAAGAAATGATTGTTTGCAAATTGGCATACTTAAGGTGGATTGTAAACTAGTCAGGGATTCATTAGCTTCGTCTGATGATTTAAATTCTAATTTCAAACACTTCATATGTTGCAAAAATTCTATTGAACTTAGAAAGGTATTGGATTCAAGCTAAATGGCTAAAAGAAATATCTTGAGATTAATATTCCCCGCCTGGATGAATAAAGATCTTAAGATCATTTATATCGCAAGACTTTTTATGTCTACAAACCGGGCATTAGCCGGAATTGTGGTGGCGATATACTTTACGATCGACGGATTGTCCGCACTTCAATTGGGGTTGGTCTTTTTGTCAGTCGGCATATTTTCCGCTCTGCTTTCCACGACTATAGGTATCCTATCCGATCAAATTGGACGAAAGGTATTTATGGTGGCGGTTCCGGGCTTGACGGCCGCAGCGTCTCTGGTCTTTTTCTTGACTCATAATTTATTCCTGTTGATATTGGCGGCTATAATCGGCTCGTTTGGTAGGGGCGCAGGAGCGGGAGCCGGAGCTGTCGGCCCATATCAAACCGTAGAATCAGCTCTTGCTTTAGAAAAATCTAAACCGGAATTTAGAAATAATATTTTTGGCCGGTTGGGGTTTGCTTCATCAATCGGTGCTATGATCGGCAGTTTATTAACCTTGACTATTTCCTCGGATAAGACCGGTAAATCAACCGAACTGGGGTTTTATCATTTTGTTTTTTTCATCGCTTTTTTGGCGGCATTGGCAGCATCGTTGATTGCCTTGCTTCTAGATAAAGATGCAATAATTAGGAAGCAAAACCAAAAGGTTAAGCTTAAATTTCCGGTCAAGTCAAAATCCCTTATGTATAAGCTTTGGATTACCAACAGCTTAAACGGAATTGCGGTGGGGTTATTCGGGCCATTTGTAAGTTACTGGTTTTTTAAGAGATACGGAGTGGGTCCGCAAAGTATCGGTATTCTATTTGCGATTATTAACGTAGTTACTATAGTAGGAACCCTGTCGGCTGCAAATCTGGCAAAAAAGATTGGGATTATTAACGTTGTTACAATTGTACGTGCAGCTCAGTCGGTGCTTCTGATACCAATGGTTTTGGCTCCCAGTTTTTTGATATCCGGAGGTGTTTATCTTATAAGAATGATGGTGCAGCGCATTGGACTTCCCCTGCGACAGTCATTCGTGGTTTCCATGGCTGACGAATCCGAAAGGGCCAGCGTAATGGCACTTTCAAATCTTCCCAATCAGATGATGATGGCAGCTGCTCCAACATTTTCGGGTTACTTATTTGAATTTTTCAGCCAAGAACTGCCGTTTGAGATTGC
>DAIDJA010000112.1 GCA_027451605.1 Acidimicrobiales bacterium | reverse complement strand
CTTAGATATATCTTTGAATTTACGACTTGCCGGAGCAGGGAATTTATACATATTTCAAGGGCAACCGCGTTGCAAATCATTTAAACTGGCTTAAGCCGGATAAGAAAGTCAAAATAGAAAATGGGTTGAATGGCTTAGTTCATTGCCAAGAGTCAAAAAGGCGGTTATTGAAGCAGAAGCTAGACAATAGGTAGATCAAAAATTGTAGATGGCGAATAATTATGTCTAGATATGAAATAGTTGATCAATAATATTTGTTGAGATATTTAGTCAATTACGAAAAGGATTTACCATGGGTTTTGAAGAAGGTTCACAAAATAAAAATATGCCGTCAGTATTTATTGGGCATGGAAACCCGATGTTTGTACTTAATCCCAACAGATGGACTGAGTCATGGAGTCAATTTGGTCTTTTAATAGAAAGGCCTAAAGCAATTCTGTCAATTTCAGCTCATTGGTTTAAAAGAAGCACTATGGTTACCGTTGCAACCGGATCAAGGCTAATCTATGACTTCTATGGCTTCCCCCAGGAACTGTACGAGGTTCAGTATCCGGTTGAGGGATCTACTTGGCTTACCAATAGGGTTCTCAATCTCCTCTCGGGCTACGATATATATGCGGCCGAGGAGTGGGGTATTGATCACGGGACGTGGACCGTTTTAAAACACATGTATCCGGCTGCCGACATCCCCGTGGTACAGCTATCAATCAACTATCTTCTGGATATTGATCAGCATATTAAAATCGGAGAAGTCCTGAGGGATCTTCGTAAAGAAGGAGTGCTTATTTTAGGTAGCGGTAACGTGGTTCATAATCTCAGAGATGCAAGATTTGAACTGGGATTTGACGATCCCTTCGCATATGCCGTTGACTTTGACCTGAAGGTCAAAGAGCTGTTGGACGCCAGGGATTTTGGTAGTCTTGTAGATATTTTAAGCACCAAGGAAGGCCGACTTTCAGCGCCGACAATAGAACACTATTTGCCTCTGTTGTATGTGATCGGTGCCTCAGGAGATCAAGACGAACTTCAAACCATATGCGAAGGATATGATGCCGGTTCACTGTCCATGAGGTCGTTGAGCTTCGGATGAACCAAACATAACTGCACTTTAATTTAACTTAGGTATACAAAGGCAAAGTACTTGAATGCTTAAATGCCTCATTCTTGCGGTCAAATAAATATAAGATATAGTTTATGTCAATGTCGGTCGAAAGGAATTATCCAAATATCCTACAATTTTATGAATCTTGTCAATCAAAAAAAGGCGGCGGATTCGTGAAGGGTATTTAGTGTTAAAAACCTCCAATCCCTTGATGGCGGTGGTTCTTGCCGCCGGTGAAGGAACTCGAATGAAGTCTTCATTGCCCAAGCCTCTGCATAGAATTTGCGGCAGACCCATGATACTTCATGTACTGGACGCCTTATCAGAACTTCCACTGGATAAAGTCGTGGTGGTCGTAGGACACGGATCGGAACAAGTCACCAAGGTTGTTACCGCCGAAGCCCCCGCTGACCTACATATTGAATTTGTGGAGCAAGCCACCCAGAGGGGGACCGGAGATGCGGTTGCCGTGGGACTGACTGCTTTACCGGAGAACCTTGATACCGATACGGACGGTGATGTTATAGTATTGCCCGGTGATACTCCTTTGATTGGCTCTGAGACCATTGAAAAACTTGTTAAGGTCCACTTAGAGGGTGACCAAGTGGCGACTTTACTTACGGCTAAAGTACCCGACCCGTTCGGATACGGTCGGATATTAAGAGATAAACACGGCGATGTGTTAAGAATTGTCGAACACGCCGATGCCGACGGGGATACTCAGGAGATTGATGAAATCTGTACTTCTGTTTACATTTTTAAATATTCGGTACTGGGTCCGGGTTTGAGACGACTGGTACCGCAAAATCAGCAAAAAGAGTATTATCTCACAGACATAGTTGGTGTGTTGGCTGATGCGGGATATAGGCTTGACACGATTGTTCTTGAAGATTTTACCGAAGCGATGGGGGTTAACGATAAGTCACAACTGGCAGCGGCTTCTGCGGTTCTCAGGGACCGAATTAACGCGTCGTGGATGAAAGCCGGAGTTGCAATGGAGGACCCAAAAAAGTGTTATATAGACGCCTCTGTGGTGTTGGGCAAAGAAGTGACTCTGTATCCCAATACCATATTAAGGGGTACCACCCATATCGGAGATTTTGCTAAAATCGGACCGAATTGCGACATTACAGACTGCGTAATCGGAATTGGGGCTGAAATTACCAACACAGTTGCCGAGTCATCCGAAATAGCAGATTTTGCAAAAGTGGGTCCGTTTGCCTATCTTTCGTCGGGTACTATAATTGACACTAAGGTTGCGACCGGACCGTTTTACTTCGGTAGCGACCAGTAATTTAAGCGCGATAAACTTTGAATTGTAGGAGTAAAGTGTGGAGTTAGTTCCCAAACGCAGGTTATTGTTGTTCTCTGGTCGAAGCCACCCGAAGCTAGCTCACGATATCGCCAAATATTTGGGAGTAGAGCTTTCAAATGCCAACTTAAGGGAATTCGCGGATGGGGAAGTTCACTGTAAATTCGACGAATCAATTCGCGGCGCTGACGTATTTATATTACAGACTCATTCAAAACCCGTAAATGATTCTATCTTGGAGCAGCTTATTATGATCGATGCCGCTAAGCGAGCTTCGGCCAAGCGCATTACAGCCGTATGCCCGTACTACGGTTACTCCAGACAGGATCGTAAGTCCTCCGGTAGAGAGCCGATAACTGCCAAATTGGTGGCCGATATGATCACAAATGCAGGCGCGGATCGTGTAGTCTCCATGGATTTACACTCGGGACAGATCCAGGGGTTTTACGACTTACCGTTTGATCACCTTACCGCAATGCCTGTTTTAATTGAGTATTTGAGCTCGCAAAATCTATCTGAGATGGTAATAGTTGCCCCGGACGCCGGCAGGGTAAAAGTTGCCGAAAGGTTCGGTCAGCAGTTGGGGTTGGATTTGGCGCTTGTTCATAAAAGAAGACCAAACGGCACCGCAAATCAAGTTGAGGCACTTCATGTGGTCGGAGACGTACAGTCAAAAACCTGTGTGCTGATAGACGACATGATTGACACAGCGGGAACCATATGTGCCGCTGCCGAAATTTTAAAGAGCCACGGCGCAAATAAGGTGATTGCAATGGCCACTCACGGACTGTTGTCGGATCCGGCAGCTGAACGCCTCTCTAAAGCGCCAATCGAGAAAGTAGTCATTACCGATACTCTTCCGGTAAATCCTGACATCAATTTGGACAAATTGGAAGTGCTGTCTATTTCTAAAATTATCGCCGACGCCATAGATGCCGTATTTGAAGATACCTCGGTATCTGAGATTTTTGGCGGACATAATCTGGCTTAAGTCTATTAATCCGGAATTATCCTTTACGATAACCAAAAGGTTTGAATAATTTTGTTCAAATAGTGCAAATTGGTTCTTCGGTATCACTTTTTTAATCTAAAATATATTATTGTCCTGTCGTTGGATTACCCGTAAATTGTGCTTTTTGATACAAATTGGCTATTGACAAAGCTATTACGTAAAGATTGCGATGCTAAGGCGCAGATTTTAGGTAACTAAATAAAGGCAGTTAGGCATGTTTATTTCAAACCAGCCTAATTCGGCAGTTCTCATGTGCTGATCGTGAAAACTATTAAGTTGAATGATTCGTATGCAATGGCGAGATGCTCGCAGATAATTGATATTTATAGTTGACTATTGGAAAGTGATAAATGGCTCAGGTTATATTAAATGTAGAAAAAGATCGAAGTACGGGAAGCTCTAATGCTAGAAGAGCACGAAATAACGGAATTATCCCGGGCGTGCTTTACGGAAAAGGGATCGAACCCGAATCAATTTCGATAGCTGCAAAGGATCTACGTGATGCTCTGTCCACCGATGCAGGTCATAACGTATTGCTTGAATTGAGAATCGACGATAAGAGTCACAGTGCAATCATAAAAGAAGTTCAGGTTCACAAGGTCAAGAGAAATGTTACTCACGTGGATATTATGGTGGTTTCCACCGATCAAGAAATTACTGCGGTCGTACCTTTGAGTCTCGTCGGCGAACCGCATGAGTTGACCAGAGCCGGAGGAAGACTTACTCAAACATTGCGTGAAGTAACTGTTAAGGCAGTAGCCACTAAGATTCCGAATGCCGTTGAGTATGACATTACCCACATGCATGTCGGAGATCACATAAAAGTTGCCGACATTATCGAAATTGAAGGTGTTGTTATCGAAACTGAACCCGATATAATTGTCGCAGTGGGTGAACTGCCGAGAGGCGCGGTTGCCACTGAAAGCGCAGAACAGCCGCCTGCCAATTAGTAGGTTGCCGTTTAAAGCTGACAGTGACTTAGTTGTCGTCATTGGACTGGGAAATCCCGGGCGACAATATGACGGTACAAGGCATAATGTCGGTTATGAAGTACTTAAAGTTCTGGGCAAGAGATATTCGCTGAATTTTAAGCAAGACAAATATCTTTACTCCCAAATTAGCAGACTCAACATAAACGAGACCGATATTCTTTTGGCGATGCCTCAGACATTCATGAATGAGTCAGGTCGTGCCGTAAGGCAAATTATTCTTAAGAATAATATTTCCTTAGACAGTATATTGGTAGTTCATGATGAGCTCGATTTGCAGCCGGGTACGGTTAAGCTTAAGTTTGGCGGCGGATTCGCCGGTCACAACGGACTAAAGTCCATTTTCGATCACTGTAAGAGCCAAGATTTTGCTCGATTAAGAATCGGCATTGGCAAGCCTAACAGAAACGGAGCGGACTACGTGCTTTCTAAGTTCGACAAATCCGAAGAGGTAGATATTAGAACTTCTATAGAAATAGCGGCAGACGCCACAATTTCTATAGTTGAAGATGGGTTTGAAGCCACCCAAAACAGATTAAATTGAATTTGGTGTTTAAATGCTATCTGATACCCCTTTGTATGTTCTGTAAATTATTCGTTGATGTGGCTTAAACATATTAAATCGCTGGCTTCGAGTGACATAGCTCTTAAAGATGTTCTACAAGGAGCTCAAAGTGTTGCCGTAAATGAAAATGCTTGGGCGCTGTATCTCTGCGAGCTAGCCGCACTGACTTCTGACAAAAAAATAGTAGCCGTATTCCCCACCGAAAAGTTAGCCGATCAGGTATTTTATGATCTGGAGGTTCTGGCAGAAAAGAGCTTTGATATTGAAGAACTCGTTGCATGGGAGACCCTACCGTTTGAAAGGGTATCTCCGTCAGCTTCGGTAATCGGTAAACGACTTAAAGCCTTGGAGCTCGCCCTGGATAAAACTTCAGGTCAGAGAGCCAAGATAGTCGTTACCTCCATAAAGGCGATCAGCCAGAAATTGCCGGAGGACATAGCCGATTTTAAACAGCTTACCGTTAAAACCGGAGATCAATTTGATCCTCAAGAAATCATAACCTATCTTTCCGATGCCGGATATGCGAGGGTGGTTCAAGTTGAAGCTCACGGTGAGTTTGCCATCAAAGGAGGGATAATAGATATCTATATCCCAAACTATGAAATGGGAGCAAGACTGGATTTTTTGGGCGATCAGGTCGAATCAATAAGGCTCTTTGACGTAGATGACCAACGCTCCAGAGTCGGGGTAGATACCATAGAAATTGTCGGTTGTCGCGAATTTAGAATAACTGATCAAGTAAAATCAAATGCAACTTCCCTAAAAGTAAAATATCCCAAGCTGGGAGATACTCTAAACAGGATTATTGACGGGCAATATTTTTCCGGCTTTGAATCCTGGCTTCCTCTTCTGTGCGAGGAGACCGTACTTTTAGATCATCTTGAAGAAAATGCATTTGTCATTTACTTTAATTATGATCTGTGTCGTGAGCGATCAAGGCAG
This sequence comes from Acidimicrobiales bacterium, assembly GCA_027451605.1. Lineage (GTDB taxonomy): Bacteria > Actinomycetota > Acidimicrobiia > Acidimicrobiales > JABEUL01 > JAJZNL01. The sequence continues at coordinate 360 of DAIDJA010000112.1, read as the reverse complement.
ATCATCGAAGAAGAAGCAGAAATTATAGATTCCTTAAGACAGACCTGGGATCTCAAAGTTGAGAAACTTCCCAGTCTCAGCGTGGATTTTGAAAGACTTAATTTAAATTGTGTAGCTCAGAGCGTGCGACTTTTTCCGTTTGCGCCTGATCACACAGTTGAAGTATTTGAAGCCAAACCGATAACCTTCAGCAACTCAATCTTTGAAGCCATTTATGATCAGATACGCGGGCTTGTCGCCAAAAATTTCAGAATAATTATTTTTGCCGCATCGGACTTTTCCCGTGACAAAATAGTGGCAAATCTTAACTCGCAGCACTGCAAAGCCATTGCTGCTGACACAATAAATGATTTCGGCGAC
>DAIDJA010000111.1 GCA_027451605.1 Acidimicrobiales bacterium | reverse complement strand
TGATAACAGGCAGACTGGACTCTCAGGATAGTGACGCAAAACTGGTGGCAAATGAAATTAAGTCAGTAGACATGTCGAGACTAACGATGGGTAAGTTACCGGTAAAGTTAAAACTGCCCTGTAAGTTTATGACAAACGAAAGATTGGCCAACCTTAAATCCATTCTTTTAGACCACAAGGGGACCACCCCCGTAAATTTGATTATAGACAGGCGTACATGGCGATTGCCCGCAGATTATTGGGTTAGTCTCGATTCGGATCTTTACGCAGAGCTCAGGGTAAATTTCGGAGATTCAGTCATAAGCGCATGACCGAAATAAGTGAGGATATTTTACCGCCGCCTTAAAGTTTCATAGGTTAATTTTAATAAGGCAGATTCGGTTAGTGATTTTTACACTTAGAGTGGTTATCTTTGTCATTTTTCAAAATCGAAGGCTAAGTTTTTACTAAAATATAATATATGTCTTACAATCTTGAGACCAAAGATGCCGCCCAACTGTCAGATTCTGAGATTGAAGAGATGGCCAATTTGGCTGCCCACACGCAAGATAAATTCGATATCGGATATCTGTCCAAGCAGGTTGAAGAGTGGGTACTCGTAACAAGGTGCTATGAAGCAAATAAATTGCGTGCCTGGTGCCTTTATTCTTTGGAGCGTATAGGCGGTACGCCGGCAATGATTCTGGGACTTGGATATGTGGAAAAGAACTCCAAATCCGAGCTTTACTTAAAACATCTTTTAGGGGATCAATACCGAAAGGCTCTTTTAGCGTTTCCCGACGAAGATGTATTGGTCGGAACCAAAATTGTGACTCCGGAGGCCTTTAGAATTTTCAACGGGCTTCACGATATTATCCCCAGCCCGGGACATAAGTTAACCGGAGAAGAAAGAGCATGGTGTCGAAGGCTGGCAAAGAGATTTAATCGCGAAACAAACGTCGATGACCGAACGCTCTTAATAACGGGAGCTGACGAACTAGGTGTATTTTTTGACTTCTGCGGATCAAAAACGGTGATTGACACCAAAGTGGCTGCTCAGCTCAAGCCTTTAAAAGGCAAACCGAACGATGCTTTAATTGTTTGCGGCTGGGCGATGGCTGAAGATCTGGCTGCGAATAAGCTCGGACTTTAAAATTACTTCCTTTTTGGTCTTTTGTGTTGCCGTAAGGTCTGTTCCAATAACTATCCCTCTGTCGAATTAAGTGTCGGCCCGGCCTCAAGATCCGGCTGATTTTTTAGATAAATCCACTATTTTAAAACAATTTTCTGTAAAACTGCAATAATGACTTTTTACTCGGAGAAATCTACGGCGCTGGTTTTGGGGGCCGGTGGATTGGCAGGGATGGCTTATCATGTCGGGGTTTTGAGAGCTTTGGAAACATTCGGGTTTAGGCCCAATGAATGTGACTTAATTATAGGAACTTCCGCCGGGGCGGTGATCGGTGGTTATCTGCGAAAAAATTACAGCGTTAACGATCTTTATCAAATGGCCGTTGCCGATAACGGAAGAAATATGCCCAAGGTTTTGAATCGTGCCGGCAATAACCCTGTAGAATCTTTACCGAGGCTCATGGGGTCGCTATTTGTGGCTTCGCAAAGTTTGCTGAAACTGAATGCGGAGCGATATGCAAATTCTCTGTTGGGTAAGTTGCCCGCCGGAGCCTTTTGGCTAGGTGACGGAAAAGTTAAGTTGGAACATGATTTGGGTGAGAGTTGGCCTAAGGATAAATTTTGGACGGTAAGCCAGGATTTAGCCAACGGGAAGCGATTTGTTTTCGGTAGAGATAATGAAAAAGCCGTTAATATTTGTGACGGGGTAAACGCATCTGTTGCAATTCCCGGTATTTACCCTCCGTTCTTATTTAACGGCAGGTTTTACGTGGACGGGGGAGCCTATTCTACTTCCAATTTAGATCTCGCGGTATTGGGAGGTTATAGTTCCATAGTTGCGGTCATTCCCATGGCCTTTGATCCCCTGAGGCCACCAAACCCGACTCAGCGGCTGCTTCGAGCTTTTGCCGTAAAACCATTGAGTCGTGAACTGCATCTTGCAAAACAAGAGTCAATAAGAGTATCGATGTTCAGACCGTCCAATAGGATCTGCGACCTCCAGGGCATCAACCTTATGCGATCCGATAATCTAGCCGCGGTGGAATCGGCGGCTTTTGATGAGACAATGGAATTGGTCAACTCCGGACGGGTTAATAATGTTTTTGCCGCCTAACTTCATTTAAAATTAAAGTATAAAAATAAACTGTATTTTGCCGTTTTATAATTATGACTACGGCGGGATTTTTAAAAGGCTTGCAATTAATGAAAATATCCGGAATTACAAAATTGGGGATGGTCGTCGGATCTCCTATTTCGGGATCCCTTTCGCCGATTATTCAAAATGCCGCGATAGATGCATTAGGCCTGGATGCTGTTTTCATCCCGGCCGAAATTAAGAGAGAGCATTTTAAGAACTTTCTGGCCTTTTTGTCCGATGTTAATTTGTTCGGAGTTTCAGTAACTATGCCCTTAAAGCAAGTGGCAGCCGAAAACCTAAAGTTAACCCCAATTGCACAACGTCTGAACGCAGTAAATGCGATATACCGGCAAGATGGAGAATTGGTCGGAGACAATACAGACGGTGAGGGATTTGTCGAAGCGCTAAAGTATAAGTTTGATTTCAATCCGCGCGGCAAATCGGTATTCATACTTGGAGCCGGAGGTGCTTCAAAGGCAATAGTTTTAGCATTATCAAACGAGGGCTGTGACAGAATTATAGTACACAACAGATCAGAAGACAAAGTTATGCCTTTAATTGAAATAACCGATCACAAAGCCTCACCGGGACAGATGTCCGACGCCGAAGATTGTGACCTAATAGTCAATTCAACGCCGGTGGGAATGAATAATACGGAAACGTCGGGGATCGATCCGATGGAATCGATCAATTTCAAGGAGGGCCAAATAGTGTTTGAAATCATAACATCGCCAACACATACAAAACTATTGACCCACGCAAGTTCACAGGGAGCAAAAATTGTCGAGGGGTATTATATGCTCACGTTTCAGGCGACGGCGGCATTTAAGAAATTTTCAAATCAAGACGCCCCGGTTGAAATTATGCTGCATGCCCTAAGCGAACATCTGGGAACGAAGTCGTAAGGTTGAGTTAAGCCTGATCTTTTTGCTGCTGGTCGGATCTATATAAATGTCAGGCTAATAGTAGTAACCCATGACATCTACAATAATGTCGGTTGATCCAACGGCATTATAGATGTTTATTGCATCTCCTGCGCCTATTTTAACGACAACCGAGTTAGCCACTGTTTGTCCTGCAGACCAGTTTAAATCCGAAACATTGGGAACCGAATTACCTGAACTTGGAGTCGGGTAGACGGTTATGAAACCGCCATCTGAAGTAGTGTCTGTAACCGTAACGTTTAAGACTATCGCCGTAGCAGTCGACGGGATGAAGTCTTGAGCTCCTCCGGTTCCCGATCCTGCCACATTTATAGTAAGTGTTGAGTTTTGTATCATTGTGGTATTCGGAGGGGTATTGCACTGATTTTGGACTACGTTCGGCGGATTAATCTGTCGTGAGTCACATATCCTGGTCGGAATGATAGGTGAGAATCGGCTTCCGGTCGAAGGGGTTCCGGAGCCCAAAAAATAGCCGTTCACGTCAACAATGGCATCGGTGGTGCCGCTAAAATTATAAACTGAAATGTCGCCATTGGAATCTACCGGTACTATGACTCTGTTTGCAACGGACATACCTTGGTGAAAGTTAAGGTTTGAAGCATTTGGAGTGGATATATTTGAAGGGTAGACCGTAAAAAAACCGCCCGGCTGAGTAGTGTCTGTAGCGGTTACATTAAGTACAACCGCACTGACACCGGCGGGAATCCCATCCAGACTTCCGCCGGACCCACTTCCGGCAACATTGAGAGTTAATGCTGAGTTGGGCTGTATGGGATTTGATATTGAGCTTCCATTGTTGCATTGGTTTGCTACCGTCGATGTTCCGTTAGTACCTCTGGTATCGCAAACTCGTATGGGGTTAATAGGCACATACTGACCGGCTGAAGACGTAGATGTCGTAGGAATAAAGTAACCTTCAAGGTCCACAATCACATCTGTTGTTCCGTTGAAATTATATATTGAAACTGAACCGTCTATACCAACACCGACTTGTACTAAGTTAGCGACCGTTGAGCCAGCGTTGAAGTTTAAATTAGAACTGTTTGGTTGAGCCGAACCGTTCGGATAAATAGTTAAAAACCCGCCGGGCTGAGTTGTGTCGGTAACGGTCACGTTTAAAACCACCGAAGTTGCCGTCACCGGAACCGTTAGCGTACCCGCCGAGGTAGAAAATGAACCTACGACCGAAATATTCATAGTCGACCCGGGCGACATCGATCCGGGCGAAGCCAATCCACCGTTGCACTGGTTGGAACTCACATTAGTGCCATTGGGTTGTCGTGTGTCACATATTCGTGTCGGGTTTACGGGTATATAGGTTATGTTGTTCTGATACTGGAAAATAGCGGGATTTGAGCTACCTCCGGGAGTATTTACAAAAATTGGGGAGGGACTTGATGTTGTTGAACTTGGGCTGACTATTTGTATGTCACCGGAAGATACCACGTTAAATGAAGTAGTTGGGTTCGATCCAAAATTCACCGAGAAGACGTTAAAGAATCCGTATCCCAATACATTGACTACCGTTCCTCCTGATATCGGACCGGAAGCCGGCGTGATGGAACTGATGTGAGGACTAGCCAGCTCAAGATTTAGTGCTCCGTAATTTGGGTTAATCGACGTTCCGGCTGATATGCAGAAATTGATACTCGTGCAGTCAATCTGGTCTACACTTCCGCTGTCGGCAGGGATGCTGCTTGAGGTCCATGACGAACCGTAATTTGAAGATGACAAAATAATTCCACCTTTGGGGGTCGATCCGGAAGCAAAACAGAGGGACGAACTGCAGGTAATGCCGTCAAGGAAATTTGCCGATGAAGAGATATTTATCTGTGTCCATTGCAGCCCACCGTCAGTTGAACTATAAATGACTCCGGCCGATGAAGTTTGTGAATTATTGGATCCTACGGATAGACATGTAGTCGTGGAACTGCAATATACTCCGTTCAAATACCCCGAATTAATTGGAGTTGTACCTAAAGTCCAGGTGGTACCACCGTCAGTTGTAGTAGCTGTGATGCCGGAAGCCACTCCGGTATTAGCCCCCGTGACCTGACCGGCGGCAACACAAAATCCGGATCCTACGCACGATACTCCTGAAAACGATGAAGTACCGGCCGGCAAAGGCGAATTTGTCCATGATGTGCCTTGTGTAGTTGATAATAAGACGAGACCGCTTTGAGTTGAGTTCGAGGTATTCCCAACCGCTGCACAAAAGGTCTGACCGGTACATGAAATTCCGTCAATTAAACCCACATTCGTAGGTACTGTTGCTAAGCTCCAGGTTTGAGCCGAGTCCGTGGAATAAATAATTACTCCCGAAGTTTGCTGTGTCGACGAGTTATACTCATATCCACCGGCAATACACAAAGATGAAGTAGGACAGTTTACCGCATAAAGCCAATTAATACCCGCAGGAACACTTGAAGTGCTCCAAGTAGAGCCTCCGTTAGTCGAGTATTGTACTACCGCTCCCGAAGCCCCTCCGGCACCTACCGTTACGCAAAACAGGGGACCTGTACAGCTAACGGAGTCCAATAGCCCGGCTCCTTGCTCAAGTGGGATAGGTGTCCATGAACCACCAAAGTTATTCGATCTAAAAATTGCCCCGATGGAGTTACCGGAATTGGTTTCATCACCTCCGACTATACATATTGTTGAAGATGAACACGAAACTGTCAGAAGTTCATTTACGTTGGTTACAAATTGATTTATACCCCAAGTCGCACCTCCGTTATTTGTTTGAATTGATATTATCTGGTTTGAAGTTGCGCCTGTCGCAACGCAGGAATTTGCGTCGATACAGGATATAGACTCGACAAAGGTGACTGATGCAGGTATGGTTAACGCAGACCAGGATACCCCGAAATTTGTAGATTGCAATATCATACCTGAATAAGCTGAACTTGATTGATTGAATTCACTTCCGGTTAGAAGGCAGTCGTTAGCGGTAATGCACTGTAGAGAATACAGTGAATCACTGGGGTTTGGAATGCCTCCCTGTGACCAAGATGCACCGGAATTATTGGTATACATGGTAAAGGAACCCGAAGAATTACTGCCGATAACTTCGCAAAATCCCGTCCCGACACAAGACA
>DAIDJA010000110.1 GCA_027451605.1 Acidimicrobiales bacterium | reverse complement strand
CGGAAATTTTTCCGAATCTAGAGAGAGTTACTGCCAAAACCCATCTCTCTGCACCACAATACGGACACCATTCGTCGCCCATATATAAAATTTCAGGTTTCTCCTGTTCGGTAAGGGCAACACTGGCTATTTTTACCGGAGGATTGATCAAAGCTGAATTTCCGGCTCCTACCTCATTAAAGACGCTTTGCGGAATGGAAGCTAAAGTTTTCAATACTGTTGAAGCATTTGATTTAATACTGACCTTCTTTTGCTTAACGGATCCCCCGGTTGAAATTAAGGCAAAGATGATAACCAAAATTACGACAATAATTGCTCCGATTCCTGACAGAAACAGAGGAAGCTTGGACTTGCCTGATTTTGGATTTTGAAGATCTGAATAGTGTGAATAAGACATAATGGTTTAAAGATAGTTTTTGGACTTTGCGACAAACTGTTATCAAATTATAACATTGAATTTCAAATTCTGGCTAATTTGATGCATGTGGTAGTCGCACTTCAAGATATGCGCATATAAATAAGGACCGCATTTATCCCATTAGGTCGATCTGATTTGAATTGCTTCTATAAATTGAGCTAACTTTTATTGTTGTGAATGATTTAACGGGTAGCGATGTTGAAATTCGTCCCGCATCTACTTTAATTTTGCTGAGAGACAGGCCTGCAGGCTACAAAGGTATCTACTATGAGATTTTTATGCTTAAGCGAAATCTGAATTCCGACTTTATCGGCGGTGCTTTCGTATTTCCCGGCGGCGGGGTAATGCAAAGTGACTTCGACGAGAAGTTTTATACAAGATGTAAGAATTTTTCACATGGTGATAATGACTTAAAATTTAAAGTGAATAGCGGCTCACTTGCTTATTTTATTGCAGCTATTCGGGAGACATTTGAAGAAGCCGGAATATTGGTCGGACTGTGCGAACATAACAAAAGGATAGAATTTAAAAAATATAGAGACATGCTGAATGCCAAGCAAATCTCGTTTCTTGATTTCATGGAAAAAGAAGATATTTATTTGGATTTGTCAAAAATTGTGTACTTTTCCCATTGGACGACCCCGGTTGGTCCTCCCCGGCGATATAGTACAAGATTTTTTGTCACCAAAGTTGAACCCAATTTTGAATTATCCCATGATAATGGAGAAACCGTTGAATCAAGATGGATTAATCCCGCTCTAGCCTTAGAACTGAGTGAAGCCGGAGAAATCGAAATAATATTTCCTACCGTGAAGAATATTTGCCGGCTCTTGAATTTCAGCCAATCGGATGACCTTCTTGCGGGACTGATGGAATTGAGCGACATCAAAGAAATTGTTCCCAGAATTGACGTTAACGGCAACGAATTAAAAATTTTGATTCCCGGAGACGAAGGATATTAACGTATCTCGAATTTAAGGTTTTAAGATTAAAAAAGGTAAAAAATTAATTCGAAATTTTTAAAATCATTTTTAAAAGTCAATTTCAGTTTGACTATTGGCAAAAGTTTATGAGTAGATTTTTGATCGGAAATGGCGTCAATCAAACTTGGAAAATATGGATATGAGTCATCGGTTTGAAACAGAAGATATTTTGGAGGTAGACGTACCAGTTGAAATTGGTGCAGGGGCAATCAGGATTCTTGCTCCAAATCCTTCAGTCTATACCGGCAAGGGAACAAATACCTACCTATTGGTCGACTCAGAAGCTACCTGCGTCATTGACCCCGGTCCGGACGATGACAGCCATATTAGACGTATAATTGCTACGGCACCGTCGAAGATAACTTCAATTTTGGTTACCCATACTCATATTGATCATTGGCCCGGCTCCGATAAACTAAAAGAACTGACGGGTGCAACCACATATGGATTTATCGGAAAAGATGGGTTTATTCCTGATGTTAATTTGAGTGGCGGTCAGTCAATTAATATCGGCACTCGTTCTGTAAAAGTATTGCATACCCCGGGCCACGCTTCCAATCACCTCTGTTTTTTACTTGAGGACCTTAGAATTCTTTTTACCGGTGACCATCTTATGAATGGTGCTACCGTAATAATACCGCCCCCTGACGGTGATATGAAAGCTTATTTGGAAAGTTTGGATGACCTTTTGTCCGAAAGGTTTGAGATATCTTTGATTGCCCCGGGCCACGGTCATTTAATATCTGATCCAAAATTGGAGATTAAGAGGGTCATAGAGCACAGATTAGCCAGAGAAGCAAAGGTGATTTCTGCTCTAAGTCCAGACATACCCAAATCTATAGATGAGATTATTTCGAATGTGTACAGTGACGTATCTCAATCTCTGTATCCGTTGGCGACAACAAGTTTATTTGCACATTTAAGAAAGCTTTTTGACGAACTAAAAGTTATAGGTATAACAGATACCGGTCTGCTAACAAAGGAAGATCTAAATGCAAAATGGAAGCTGATTTAATTGTTCAGCTTCCATAAATACATTGTTATGTTGTATATCACAAAGTGAAATATTGTTTAAATTCCTAATGACTTGATGATTCTATCTTTTGGCATGGCGCCCATGGTTCTTGCTACGAGCTGACCCTGTTTGAATAGTCCCAATGTCGGAATGGACATTACCTGGTATTGGCTGGCTACTTCTACGTTGGCATCGACATCTACTTTTACGACATTTAAAGATTCCTTTTTCTCATCGGCAATTTTGTCAATTTCAGGGGCAACTGCTTTACAGGGTCCGCACCAGTCTGCATAAAAATCCACCAGTACCGGCTTATCTGAATTTATGACTAAATTATTAAAAGTCTCCAAGTCATTGGCATATTGAATATTTGCGTTTGACATTTAACTGAACCGTCCTTTCGTACAAGTTAACATTAATTAAAACAACTTATTTCGGAAAATATTCCTTAAAATTCTAGCTTTTTTGCCGAAACAGTTGCATAAATGGCGCTAAATTGGGTAACTAAACTATAAATTGTGAATCCGCTTCCCCCACCACTGCCACCGTTTGGGCTTGAGACCATCTTTAAGGTGTTATTTACTTTCACTTACGGGCCGTGGGCAATAATTACTTTGGCATTTGAGATTGTAGCTTCAATATGGTACTTTCGCGCCGTACAGTTATTTCAGAGCCGGGGAAGAAAGTGGCCGATGAACCGAAAAGTCTTTTGGATTTCTGCAATGTTTGGCTGCTCCATCGCATTTCAATCAGGAATCCCTACTTACGCTGCAGATATTTTTACGGTTCACATCATACAGCACTTGGATTTAATGATAGCGGTTCCGATGCTTGCTGGCATGTCGGCACCGGTTACCCTGTTTATGCAGACGAGTTCGTATCTGCCAAAAGTTAAGGTGTTAAAGATTCTAAAAAGTTCCGGCTTTAAAAAACTTACAAACCCTATTGTAACCATTTTGCTCAATAACGGAATTATGTTCTGGTTCTTTTTGGGTCACGGAATTGTAGTTGCCATGGATCACTCCTACTTAATGGATTTTGTGAATGTATTATTTTTGGTATTTGGAATGTTGGCTTGGTGGCCCATCGTTTCGCCGGACTTTATCGGCAAGAAGAGGTATTCTCATCCAATAAGGGCTCTATTGGCCGTTTCGGGGATGCCCTTTGATGCTTTTTTGGCGATTGCATTACTTCCGGGAGGAGCGACCGCTTCTATAGCGCCAAACATGTATTCGCTCTTGTCGGTCCAAACCGGTGCGGCGGTATTTTGGATTACGATTATGTTAATGTCGGGTATCGGTGCGTCTGTCCCGCTGGTCGGATGGCTGTCAGTTGAAAAACGTGAAACTCGGCGAGGTCAAGATCTTTATAACACCAAACATGTTCTTAAGTCCACCTCAAAGTTAGGTTGGTGGGCCGCTGAAACCGAAGTTGAAAAAGACGGATCTATAAAGGTTCCTTGGGCCACAGATATTCAGGGTGATGCCTAGTGAATATGGGGCAGGCTTTTAATTTTCCGTCGCAATATTTGATGCATCTGTTGTCAGTCAGACTGGAAGTCTCTTTTTTATTAGGGCTTGGAATATTGTCGGCTCTGTTTGCTTTTTCGCCAATAAAGGATCGTTTGACCCGGATTGACGCCAATTTTTTTAGCTTAGGGGGATCTGTAAAGTTTGTTTTTCAGAAAGTTCTCGGTATGTTTTGGATTCTAGACGGTCTTCTTCAGGCTCAGCCAAGTATGCCAAGGGGATTCATTCCGATGGTTGTCGAACCGGCGATGTCCAGTCAGCCACAGTGGCTCGAAAAAATCGGAAACTTGGGTATAAATATGTGGACTTTGCATACGGTTTCCACCGACGCAATCACCGTAGTGGTGCAAATACTTATAGGCCTGATGTTAGTAACGGGCAATGACGGAAAAATAGCAAAAATTGGGTTGAATCTATCGATTATTTGGGGGCTTATAGTTTGGACAATAGCGGAAGGGATGGGTTCGATATTTATTGTCGGAGCCAGTATACTAACAGGTTCCCCGGGAGCTGTGTTGTTTTATATCTTGGCTGCAGTTATTTTGCTCAGAATTGATAAATCCAAATTTAATGACGGAACCGCGGGCAAACTGCTTTGGAATATTGTGGGGGCAATTTTCGTCTTCGGTGCGATACTTCAGCTTTTACCAGTTGAAGGGTTCTTTAAAAAAGGTGGGCTCAGTCAAATATTTCAAAATGCGGCAGCCAATTCTCAGCCCGGGGCATTAAGGAGTCCGATTAACTGGATCGTAACTATTTCCTCTTCCCATTTTGTTTTATTAAATATTGTTATCGCGCTATTATTTTCTGTCATTGGAATCGGAATACTGTCAAACAGGTATCGTAGATTTTGGCTATATGTGACAGCAATAGTATTGTTTTTTGTGTGGTGGTTTGGGATGGATTTTGGAATATTGGGCGGAGTGGGAACGGATCTTAATTCAGCTCCGCTGATATTTTTATATCTATCCGTAGGATACAGGTCAATTGTTTACAAGAGTTCATTCAGTATTCAAGAAAATTCAGCTGATAGATTGGACGAGAAAAGCAATATGCCTGTCCAAAAATCCATAGCCCCGGCATTGACTTTCGGAAAAATTACTGCGCTTTGGCTGGTGGTCTCGTTTTTAATTGCGGCAATTTGGATCTCGTTGCCTGATATTGGTTCATTTAATCAGGCGGTATCTACTCCGCAAGTTGAGACTGCGGCACTAGTGGACTCAGGAGGTTTAGCGCAGGTTCCCGGGAATCCGCCTGCTCCAAATTTTACTCTGAAGAATCAGCACGGCATAGCTACATCCCTGAGTGATTTTAAAGGCAAAGTTGTTATACTTTCATTTTTGGATCCAGTTTGCTATGAAACGTGTCCCGTGGTTGCAGAAGAGTTTTTGCAGACTGCAAAACTTTTGGCAAAAGAGTCTTCGCATATGGAATTCGTTGCAGTAAATGCAAATCCTTATTTTACGGCTATGTCAGCAATAAACGGTTTTGATGTTGAGCATGGCCTAACAACCTTAAATAACTGGGAGTTCTTAACGGGAACGGCAAATCAATTAAAAGCAGTTTGGTCGGAGTACGGTGCAATTACCGAAGTCCCCAGGGTAGGAATGGTAGCTCATTCGCTTTTGGTCTATATGATCTCTCCTTCGGGTAATGAATCTGAATTAACTCAAGCTACCGGCCAACCGGGCATTAACTTGGAGCTTTCTTACGCCCAGATGTTTGCTAACGAAGCGGGGAGATTGATTGGTCATGCGTAAATATGCTATTTCGTTATTATTTTTGATGACCTGGGCTATAACTTCGTGCACGCCTGCATCGACATCTGTGAGCGGATCATCTTTGGCGACCAACGTTCCGGTTTGGTCTAGTTTAGGTTCGATAGTTAAATTTAATAATGGCAGCATTTTAGATGTAACTGCAGATCCGGCATCTGTCAATAAAACTACCGGTGAATCAAATAGTGTACCCACTTGGATTATGTATGACATTGTCGGTCGAACCGTGACAGATGTAACTCCACTTGGAATTGCCACGAGGGGAGGAATTGCGTTATCTTACCTCAGCTCCGGGACCATTTGGGTTGACATCGGAAGTTACAAGGGCCAGCATGATGGAATATTTGGGATATCAGATAATTACGGAAAATCTTGGCAGGTTGGAGTTCTGCCGGGCATTAGTCAGCCGACTCCGTTTTCGATTGCGGCAGTCACAAAGAATGAAGCATATTTTTTGCTTGGGATTGGACGACAGAGATCAATTTGGGTCACCACCGATGATGGTAATTCATTTAAAGAAATTTTAAATTCTGTTGCTTTAGATGCACTATTACCCAAAGGCTGCCAGATTA
>DAIDJA010000109.1 GCA_027451605.1 Acidimicrobiales bacterium | reverse complement strand
AACTGTTTGACTGCGGCACCTAAGATTGACGAGGCTTTCGTTCAAATGGTTGAAGAACGCGAGTTGGTAACAAATCATGACCTGGCGGCGTTTGTGGATGTAGTACAAACCACAATAAATAACGACTCGGCCAAATGGATACATTTTGGACTTACCTCATCCGATGTGGTCGATACCGCATTTTCTTTATCATTAAAAAGTGCGGGTATTATTATCCTAAAAGCCGTAAATGAGCTTATAGAACTTCTCAAAAATAAGGCTATTGAACACAGAGATACTGCAATGACCGGACGAACTCACGGAATACATGCCGAACCAACAACATTTGGAACCAAGCTTGCGCTGTTTGGATTCCAAGTAATCAGAGACAAAGTTCGACTGGAACGGGCTATCGAAGCTATTAGCGTCGGAAAATTATCCGGTGCAGTTGGCACTTATTCAAATATCAACCCCCAAGTTGAGTCAATTGTATGCGACAAATTACAACTTACCCCGACTCCGGCCACACAAGTTATTTCCAGGGACAGACATGCCCAGTATATGTATGCCATCGTCTCACTTGCATGTACAGTAGAACTTATAGCCACTGAAATAAGGCATTTGGCAAGAACGGAACTGTCCGAAGCAACCGAATCCTTCGGTAGCGGTCAAAAGGGTTCTTCAGCGATGCCACATAAGAAGAACCCGATATTGTCCGAAAGACTGGTCGGCTTAAGCCGAGTAATGCGAGGATACTTAGTTTCTACCTTAGAAGATATCGCTTTATGGCATGAAAGAGATATATCGCACTCATCGGTTGAAAGAATAGTATTTAGTGACGCATCTATTTTGATTCACTATATGCTTAAAAAGACACTGGGATTAGTAGCAAACCTTGAAGTGAACAAACAGGCTATGATTGAAAATCTTAATTCGTCATTCGGAGTTGTTTTCTCTCAGTCTCTTCTATTAAAACTTGTTGAAAAGGGGCAGGAAAGAGATGCGGCCTACCGTATGGTCCAAAGAAATTCCCACAGAGCACTAGCAGAAAAGGTGGATCTAAAAACTCTTGTATTAGGAGATACCGAAATTATGGGAATTGTCACTGAAAAAGATATTGAAACTGTATTTGACCTTGATAGAATTCTAAAGAACACTAACATAACAATTGACAAGCTTAAGGAGACAGCAATATGACAATATCTTTACCTTTACTCAACTCGGGGAAAGTTAGAGAAATTTACGATGCCGGAGAAGACAGACTGCTGATAGTTGCCTCTGACAGAATCAGTGCTTTTGACGTAATTTTAGACAAGCCTATTCCGGACAAAGGACGCGTTCTGACCGCCATGACTTTTGAATGGCTTAAGTTATTAAGTGATTTATGCCCAAACCACTTAATTTCTGTGATGCCTGAAGATTTCCCGATTTCTGAGACTGAGAAAAAAGATGTCGCCGGTCGAGCAATGTTGGTTAAAAAAGCTCAAATGTTACCGATTGAATGCATAGTTCGGGGATATCTTTCGGGATCGGGTTACAAAGAGTACAAATCAACCGGTACCCTTCACGGTGAGTCAATAAAAGAAGGACTGGTAGAATCAGATAAGTTGCCTGAAGCGGTTTTTACTCCATCTACAAAAGCCGAAGTAGGTCATGACGAAAATATCTCTTATGCACAGGCAGCTGCTATTGTCGGCGAAGATATCGCCCAAAAGGCCCGAGAAATATCACTAAATGCATATAATATAGGTGCATCCATCGCCCTTGAAAAGGGAATTATTGTAGCTGATACAAAATTTGAACTCGGATTTATAGACGGTGAACTTGCAATATGTGACGAGGTTCTTACCCCGGATTCTTCGAGATTTTGGTCAATTGATGACTACCAAGTAGGTTCAACACCTCCGTCATATGACAAACAGCCGGTAAGAGACTGGCTGGAATCAACGGGTTGGGATAAAAACCCTCCGGCTCCGTCTCTCCCCGAAGAAGTGGTTTTGGCAACTTCAGAGAGATATATCGGTGCATATGAGTTGATTTTTCAAAAATCTATACATGATTGGATTAAATAAATATGGACAAACAAGGATCCGACCGACACCTATATGAGGTGTTGGTCGAAGTAAGACACAAAGAAAAGATAGCCGACCCCGAAGGCAACACGATTAAGAAGGCTCTGTCCGCCTTGGGTTATGACAGGGTGTCTAGAGTCTCCGTCGGAAAGGCAATCAGAGTTCAGATCTCCGCCGACAATGAAACGGAAGCTTTGAACCAAGTCGATAAAATGACTCAAAGACTTCTTGCCAATCCCGTTCTGGAAAACTACAGTATTTCTGTTGAAGAAAGTAATTCGCATGCCTAATCTGATCGGCATTGTAGTATTTCCCGGAACAAACTGTGAATTTGACGTTGCCGAAGCAGTCGAAGCAGTCGGAGGAAACTACAGATTTATTTTCCACCTGGATAAGGAGCTTAGTGATATCGACGCAGTCGTAATTGCCGGAGGATTCGCACATGGCGATTACCTAAGGCCGGGTGCCATTGCCCGATTCTCGCCCATAATGGAATCAATCGAAAAGTTTGCCGAAGACGGTCGACCCGTAATCGGTATCTGTAATGGCTTTCAAGTCCTAACTGAAGCGGGTCTGCTCCCGGGTGCTCTTCAAAAGAACTCAAACTTAACTTTTTTATGCGAACCCACGGTCTTAAATATCGAAACTAATGAAACCCCTTTCACAAGTAAACTAAGTCCGGGCTCTAAAGTAAAGCTGTTTATAAACCACTTTTCCGGGAACTATACCTGTAACGACCAAACTCTGCAAGAATTAAAGTCCAACAACCAAATAGTACTTACCTACCTTAATAATCCAAACGGATCAACTCAAAATATAGCGGGCATCTGCAATGCAACGAGAAATGTGGTCGGATTAATGCCTCATCCCGAAAGAGCAATAGATGAACTTTTGGGATCTGATGACGGCCTGAAATTTTTTAAATCCTTAATTAACCTTTAAACAAAATAATAATGAACAATGAGCAATAAAGCCGACATATATAAAAAACTCGGATTAACAGATGAAGAATACAAATTAATTATCGGACATTTAGACCGGGAGCCAAACGATTTAGAACTTGCAATGTTCTCAGTCATGTGGAGCGAGCATTGCTCATACAAGTCATCCAAAATTCACTTGAAAAGACTTCCGACTAAAGGAGATAAGGTCTTAGTCGGTCCCGGTGAAAATGCGGGGGTTATAGACGTAGGAGATAATCTGGCAATTGCATTGCGTATTGAAAGCCATAACCATCCGTCTGCCATAGAACCCGCACAAGGTGCTGCCACCGGCGCCGGCGGTATTTTGAGAGATATTTTTACGATGGGCGCCAGGCCAATTGCACTATTGGATCCGCTCTATGTTGGTCCATTGGATCAGCCAAGACACCGCTGGCATTTGGAAGGAATTGTGAGAGGAATTTCAAGTTATGGCAACTCAGTCGGAGTGCCGACCGTCGGTGGCGAAATTCACTTTGACCCCTGTTATGGCGGCAATCCGCTTGTTAACGTAGCTTGTGTCGGGGTTTTAGAGAAAGACAAATTGGTCTTAGGCCAAGCCAGTGGAGTAGGTAATCTGGCAGTTTTGCTCGGATCAACTACGGGCAAAGACGGAATCGGGGGCGTTAGTGTCCTTGCATCCGCAAGTTTTGATACCAACTCAAACGATACCGAAAAGTTACCTAGCGTTCAAGTAGGCGATCCATATGAAGAAAAGAGGCTTATCGAAGCCTGCCTGGAGCTTATCGACAAGAGACTGGTAGTAGGAATTCAAGATCTCGGCGGCGCAGGTTTAACCTGCGCAACCTCTGAAACTGCCGCAAGGGCAAATCTCGGAATGGACGTCGACATATCACAGGTTCATCTGAGAGAAATCAATATGTCACCGATAGAAATTATGACCTCTGAAAGTCAAGAAAGAATGCTGGCCATAGTCACAAAGGAGAATTTGGAATTACTTTTCCAAATTGCCAAAAAATGGGAGATTGCCGCATCGGTAATCGGTAAAGTTACCGAACCGGTTGAATCGGTCGGCTACCTTAGAATATTTGACGGATTTGAAAATGAACCATTAGCCGTTATTCCCGCAAAATCACTTGCCGATGAGGCACCTCTTTATGAAAGACCAACAACGAAGCCCGGACAAATTACAACAAAAGATATTGTCGGCCTAAACTTTGGTTCAGATGGAAAAAGAGCTGATTTAAAACCTAGCTATTCACTCAACTCGACCGACCTTAAAAACGACCTGCTTAAAATGCTGATTAAACCGGAATGGATTTACAGGCAATATGACCACCAACTATTCTTAAATACCCTAATCGGTCCGGGAAATGGCGCTGCGGTTTTAAGGCTGGCGGCACCGGGAGTCAAGAAAACAAAAAAGGCAATATCCATAACAACTGACGGAAACCCAAAGTGGTGTGCTATTGATCCTTTTTGGGGTACTTACCTTACCGTAGTGGAAGCTTTGACAAATATCGCAATAACCGGAGCCACAACGCAAGCAATAATAAACTGCCTAAATTTTGGCAACCCGGAAAACCCAGAGGTAATGTGGCAGTTCTCAAAGTCAGTTGACGGTCTTAAAACCGCCTGTGAGGCTTTCGGTCTTCCCGTTGTAGGAGGGAATGTAAGCTTTTATAACTCCACCAACGGAGTTGATATTGACCCAACTCCGGTCATAGGAGCTATCGGTCTCCACCCTGATATCGCAAAGCTCCTTAAAACAAAAGACAGAAATACAGAATCCTATGAATATGATTTCTTTGTTTTGAATGGACCGGATATAACAACTGACGACACCAGATTTTCTCTCGCGGGTTCAAAATGGGCGACGCAGCTTCATAACTTGCAAGGCGGGTTTCTGCCTGAGATAGATATTGATGAAACCCGTAACTTTCTTATTAAGGTCGCAGAAGTTGTTCAAAACCAAGACATCGGCTTGGTTCAAATTGACGATATCTCAGAAGGTGGCCTTATTTCAACAGTCGCAAAAATGTTAATAAGATACAGCCAACACCTGCAATTGAACAAATTGCTCGACCCAAAGTCTGATGAAATAACGTCAGGCAATATTCAAAAACAGGTGGACTATAAATTAGGAATTAAAATCGAGAACAATCTTTCTGTCAATTCGCTCTTTTCGGAGCTTCCCGGCAGAGCCGTTGTTCAAGTATTAAAAAATAAATCACAGTTGTTTAAATCTTGTATGGATGAACAGAATATTCGATGTTACTTCTTGGGCAGTTCCACCAAAAATACCCTTGAAATAGGTGCCGATATTTCCATTGACTTAGTTGAGGCTTTTGAACACTATCAAAGCAGCCTTGATTCGGTAATGTCATAATTCAGAATTTGACACAGAATAGCTTAATAAGTTAATTCGATGTTTAGTCTCGCTGAACAAATAGCTATTACTACCTGTAACTTGGCAGCGTTACCTTATAGATTGCGGCAACCAAATCTTTTATTGCAACAGGCTTTCTGATAAAAACATCGGCTCCTGCTGTCATTACTCTCTGTACTTGCTTCTCTGAAGCACTGGCGCTAACGGCTATCACCGGAATATGAGAAATCTCCATATCTGCACGTATTAAAGTTAAGACCTCTCTTCCGGTCATATCTTGTAAGTTAATATCCAGAACAACCACATTAGCCTGTTTCTCTTTAATGAGCTTAATTCCGTCGAGCCCCTTGGTTGCTTCATAAATTTCAAGCGGAACTTTTTTAGTGGATGCCTTTAAAAGTTTCTGATGAACTAAATCATCTTCGATATATACAACTTTTATCTTATGAGATAAGCTGATTTCGGATTCTTTTTTCTTTGGACCGGTCGTAATCTTTTCCTTTTCTGCCACCGGTACTGCAATCCAGAAAGTAGATCCTACCTGAACCTGACTCTCGTAACCAATTTCACATACCATTGCGTCGGCAAGTGATTTACATACCGTCAGTCCAAGTCCAAAACCCGGGATGTTTGAAATATCGCTTGACAATCTATCAAATTGGGAATAAATCCGTTCTGAATACTCCTCTGCTATCCCAATCCCGGTATCAATCACCGATATCCTAACCTTGTCCCCGGATTTTGATATCGAAAAGGAGACGGTTCCGGATGGTTTATTATATTTAATTGCGTTGGAGACAAAATTTAAAAGTATCTGACGCAGTCTTTTTCGATCAGCCAATACCAGATTTTTAGCTTTAAGGGGCTTAACTATTTGTACTGAATACTGCTTAGCCATTCCGGACAAAATATCTATCGTTTCATTTAAAACGTCTACCG
>DAIDJA010000108.1 GCA_027451605.1 Acidimicrobiales bacterium | reverse complement strand
AAGTCGCTCAAAGTGGAATTCCACCTAAGTTTAATCCCGTCTATACATATATCAAAGTCATTTTTATTCTTCTTAGATTTCCAGTCCCAGGCGAACCCGGCGACTAACCTTGAAAGTCCGTATTTTACTTCCTTGGCCTCTATGGATTTCACAAGCCCTTCAAAATCTTCATATAATTTAAATTCAAATTTGTCAAATACCTGCATTTGACTCGGAGGATCATTACTGAGAATGGATCGTAGATAATTAATAAACAGTTCACCACCGACAGATCTCATCTGTGATTTTAAAATATGCTTCCGATAACTATAGATGTTTAGATCCTTCGCGGAAATATTGTTTTGGCGCACTCGCTGATCTGCATATACCATTACTACGTTCTTACTATTATTAACTATCCAGTCAAGCTGATTATGATTCTTGCTATCGTTAAAAAGTGTTTTATTAATATCTTCAAATTTTTCTCGGTTGATTTTATGAACCTCTTGATTACTGACCTTTAGTAGGTGTGCTTCATCAACGAAGGTAACATCATACTTCTTGTTTTTATACCCAAAGTCCAATGGAGATAATAACTGCACGGAGTCCATATTGCTAATGCTTTTAAAAATTTTCGATATACTACCCTTAAGCGACTGATTCGGTACAACCATTGCAACAGTCTTATTTTTAAAATTCTCAATAATTGGGCTGCGAAAATAATTGTCGAAATAGTCTCCTGAAGCATCTTCATCATCAAGGACATCACTTTCCTGGATATCACATATTAACTTGGCCATAAACATGAGTACTATTGATTTTCCTGTCCCCTCATCGCCTTCTATAACAGAAATCGATTTTTGTCCGGTTATAAACGAAGTGTTAAGTTCGGTCATTACCTCGCTAACTACTCTAATTTGCTCTCCATTGAGTTTTTTGTAAGGAGAGAACTTAAATAGCCCGGAATTTTCGATCTCCTCTATCGTTTTATCGGCGATTTTCAGATTAACCAGTAGATTCCAAACATCCCTGAATTGCTTTGAATAAAAGCTTCGATTATAATACTCCCGGTCAACAAGGCCACAATTTTGATTCAGCATTGTATATTTGCCATCTCCGCCAAACCACTGAATGAGATGTGATTCCAGATCAAGGGCAACAGATTTGTTGTAAGTGTCATCGTAAATTACAGAAATCCTGGACAATGGTTGTTTTTTCGGACTCTGAATATGTTGCTTCATTCGAGTTTTCAGGTTGGTGGTTTCACCAACGTAAATTAATGAATCATTAAACAGTTGATAAACTACTGGCCAGTTTGTTTCACGACTATCGGAACCCAACAACTCGACACTTTTTTCGCTAAATTCATAAGTTCGAATTTCAGTCTGACTCATCTTTGAATTTGGTATATTTAAGGTGATTCCCTTTTGATTTGTCTATAGGATATTTAGCGCTATTTTTAGCCATTTTGTCCTCAAATGCCATTGAAAGGTCGACTTGAAATTTTTGGGAAATTAATAACACCCAGTAAAAGATGTCAGCCAATTCATCGGCAACTTGAATCTTCAAATTTGTATCACTCTCCAAAAGCTCACTATCACTTCCCCACTGAAATAACTCAAGTAACTCTGAAGCCTCAAGCATTAGAGAGATTGATAGGTCTTTCGGATTATGAAATTGATTCCAATCACGCTGATCACAGAAGTCTTTTATTTGATTTTGAAAATCATAAACCGTCTTTTTGCTTAAATTCACAAATGTAATTGTATCAGAGCCTAAGGATTAATACAGATTCCGAATTAATTTTCGATGATTCAAACATTCAAGTTTGCAGCCAATCTGGACTTCAAATAAAAGGATCCAATTAAAAATTTACGTGCTATGAATCTCACTAAATTGCCCATATCTCCACTGAGAGTAAAAATCTAATTTACTGACCTTAATTATTGTTGTCTGCTTTCTATTTTTATTACATATATACTTTCGATTTTGTAGCACTATTGGGTTAGAATATAATCATTAATAGTTTGCCCCGGCGATGCAGCAACATCCCGAGGCTTGGCCGAAACCTACGAAGGAGGTAACGACATGTATAATTATAATTCACGTGAACTGACTCTCAAAGATATCGAGAATCTAGTTACAATTTCAGTTGATGAACTTATTGAGGTTCTCAATATCGGAAGATCATCCGTTTATAATGCAATAAAGCGAAACGAAATTCCAAATAGGAAAATCGGTAAGCGGATAATAATCCCAGTAACCCCTCTTCTTGCATGGTTAAATTCAGACTGCGTTTCTGTTTAAATATTCGTAAGGAGAAAAGTTATGAAAGGACACATAAGAAAACGGGTTTGGATTGCCAAAAACGGCAAATCTTCAACTAAATGGTATGTAGTAATCGACGTCGGTCGTAGTATAGATGGCAAGAGACAACAGAAATGGCACGGTGGATTTTCAAGTCGAAAAAACGCTGAGCTGGCATGTTCTAAATTAACATGCCAAGTAATTGAAGGACAATATCTTTATAAATCTAAAATTACCTTAAATGAATGGGTATTGGAGACTTGGGCGCCACAAGCGAAACTTCGACTCAAAGAAAATACGTGGGATTCATACACTCGTAATCTAAAATTACATGTATTGCCACGACTGGGCCATATTACTCTTCAAAATCTGACTCCGATAATTTTAAACGAGTTATACGGAGAGCTTCATATGAATGGAAATCGGCGTGGGCATGATCCTGTTGGCGGACTGGATATAATTACAGTACGATACATCCACGCAATAATTCACAAAGTTCTCGAAGATGCCATTGATGCAGGGCTTTTGAACATTAACGTCGCACAGCGGGCCAAGCCCCCGCGCGTCAACAAAAGGTTCAAAAAAGAGATGGCGTGTTGGGACGAAACTTCCCTGGCAACATTTCTTAAATGCGTCAGAGGCTCTCAATACGAATTAATTTGGAGAATACTTGCCATGACAGGGATGAGGCGGGGTGAGGTGCTGGGCCTAAGGATTGGTGACATTGACTTTACCCAAAAACAGATATCCATTAAACACACAATCGTTTCGGTTAATTACATAATACTATCTTCAACACCAAAGACTCACAGGTCCAGAGTAGTTAACCTCGACGATGAAACATTGTCGATGATTAAAAAGCACCTAATTGGACTCGAAAAAGCGGAAGAAAAATGGGGGTCTGGCTATCTCCAAAATGACTTGCTGTTCCGACAAATTGACGATGGTCCAATTCATCCTGACAAATTGAGTAAAACATTTGAAAAAGAAATACAAAAGTACGATCTGCCAGTTATTCGACTTCATGATTTACGACATACGCATGCCACAGTTGCCTTAAAGGCTGGTATTCCAATTAAAGTTGTAAGCGAAAGACTAGGACATGAAAACCCGGCTTTTACATTGAAACGATATGCCCATGTAATTCCAGGAATGCAGGCCGATGCAGCTGCGAAATTTGCAAATTTAGTTGACTCCACAGTAGTCTAAGAAATTACGGATAAATCGCGACTTTATCTTGGAAACAACTGTCTGGAAATTTTCCAAAATTAACGTGCGTCATTTAAGAAATTGGTGATTTAATTTACCGGAATCAACAATTAAGATGCGCTTTTGAATTCTTCAAATCTCTTTTCTAAGAATGCTTTATTTGGCTTAAGTACATCTTCAGTCGGTAAAAATATTTTCTTGTGATGAAAATCCTTAAATCCGTGTTGCAACATCGGCCCGTCTATTTCATCTAATAATTTTTTATTCACATTTATGTCGTAGTTAGGGTCAATCCCAATAAAATTACGATCGAAGGCAAGATGGTGAATCGAGCATAATGAGATACCGTTATAAACTTCGGCAACTCCCTTTGAATCTCGATCCGGTATTATATGTCCAGCTTGAAGCAGCTCCGGATGGGCAAACTTACAGATTGAACACTTATTGGAATACGCTGTTAACACCCTTTTTCGGAAAAAGGCTTGATGATTTCGATTTAATCTAATGCTTTCAGAGTAACTTCTATTATCGATAAGCGATGGCTCCTTTTCTTCAAATGCCATCACATTAGATAAAGTTTCCATCTGAGACTCTGCATTCGTGTTTATTCCATAATCAAATAAATCGATGGTTACCTCACATTTAAGATCATCAGCATTTACGACCAAGACGGGATAAATGCATTCGTAGCGACGATCAGATTGTATTTGTCGAAAGTAAATGAGCGGGATATTTTTTTTGTAATTGTTTTTTAGAGCTATGTTTGATTTTAGATTTGGGTCAGTTCCTTGATAGTGGTATAGCAGTTGACCACTGTCATTAAATCTATCGTTATAATTACCGGCATTTGTCGTAGTTATGCTGATCGCGAAACCAGATCCACTAATTACGTGGATGCCTTTTTGACGATCAACTAGGCCCAGACGTTTACCCTGGAAACTAAAATCCAACAACTCATCACGATTAAATAATGTCTGACCCTTTTTAAAATGTTCATTTAACCAACTAAATGCAGCATTTACAATCTCATCATGACTAGTCATCATAGCAATTTGGTTATTAAATTTCCTTCACTTAATATAGGTGAACCAGGTCCAATAATTTTTGAGTCTCGTTATTTTAAATACAGAGTCAATATTCAATAGCGTTTTAAGCAATAAGACATCAACCACCAAACAAAAGCCCGGTTCGTTTCAATATACTATCACCATTATGTTAATTCGTGCTTTTGTTCTAATAAGTACTCAGGGAGCAAAGTGATTACCACCATTGACTGAGCTAAAGCTGATCCTGAATTGTCTCCGTATTAAACCACTTCGTTAAAGCTCGCTACGGAGATTACTTCAAGGACAAACATTTCAGTTTTGCAATTTTATCAATATCTGCCTATTCCCCGTTTGACGTATGTTTGACGCAAGACTTCAATTCACCCTCCCCTACTCCGCCAAATGGCTTACTTTCGGGAGATAACGGTGATTCTACAATCAGATTTGAGCTTAAAACCTTCGGTGGGAGAGGTCAAAAGTAAACAGGTGATTATCCGTTGCTTTTGACAGATCGTTAGCGACCATGTCTCTGGCACCGCTTTCGAGGTTCCTCCCCTTCGGCGCGATGACCTCCGGTTCGATTCTGGCCTCACCGCCGCCTGCCCCGCTTTATGGCAAGGTCATATGGCAGCTCCTCCGGCGCCGGATGATCCGGCGTCCGAGCCTGGGTCTGTACCGGCCTTTCGGCCGGCCCGAGTATCCACAGGGGTCGCGGCTCCAACTGAGGCGCAACTGACATATTTAGCCTCCGGCCAGTCCCGGAGGTTCTTAGCAGCGTTGATGTCACGGTCCACCATCTCCGTGCCGACAGCGCAGACGAGCTGCTTGGCCATCTTGGTTGGTGCTAGTTGCCGACAGCCGTAGCCGCGGTGGGATCTGTGAGGACGCGAACCAGCGGTCTGCCCTGAGGACCACGGTTCCGATTCTCACCTTTTTGTACTCCAGCATCGGGCCTGCCATACCCAGTGCCGCATCAAAGACAAACCGGCGGTATTCTCGAATCTCAATAATCCGGCTTCTCGTCTTTAACTGAATTAATAAAATTCCACAAACTAATTTCAGATAGATTGAAGGGGTTTACAACCGCGTTTTCAGAGTGATTCAAATTGTCTTCTCCGTTATAAAATATAATGCCTTTCCCTACCGGAGTATTAGATATATTTCTAAATTTTTTGATACCGTCGGCAAATAACTTTGAGAAAGTCATTGAAGACTTGATTTCAATCGGAGTTATTATATTTCCGGATTGATATAAAAGGTCAATCTCGAGTCCTTTAGAATCTCGATAAAAATGATAGTTTTCAAATGTACCGCTATTTTTGCTTCCTTTAATGATTTCTGCGATGACGATATTTTCAAAAAGACTACCTTTTAAAGGATGATTCAAAATATGGTTTGAAGATCTTATCCCAACTAAGAATGCGGCAAGCCCGGGGTAAAAAATACAATTTAGTAGATTTAATCAACCTCTTTCCAACGTTTTCGAGCCAAGGGGATAGCTCGAATATTACAAATGACGCTTTTAGTACTGAAATCCAATTTTTTACCGTAATCGGTGAAATTCCCATTTGTTTGAAATTGATTCATAATTAATAAGTTGCCCTACTCGGGTTGCAATAACTGATAGGAATCGCTCGAAAGATCTGATAACTTTTAAATTAATTATCGAATGTACATCTCTTTCCAAATAGGTTTGTATATACGAGTTATAGAAGCTTCCGCTATTTACATTTTTGTCATAAACTCTCGGATATCTTCCTTTGATTATTACGTCTTCCAAACTCAGGCCGGATTCAAACTTTCGAA
>DAIDJA010000107.1 GCA_027451605.1 Acidimicrobiales bacterium | reverse complement strand
AAAACCTGAATTTAGTATCGATCACATAAATTTGACATTTATCGGAAGCTTCACTGACCCGACGAATCGGGACAAATTCTTTTGAATTCAACTCGAGATCTAATCCATAAGTTAGGTTTACCGATTCAAAAATCTTTCGAATAAGGAAATCTGATCCATAACTATCCAAAACGGTATAAATGCCGCTTTCGGAACTAAAAATTTGCGATGATGCGACTTCAAAATTGACCTTAGGTATGTCTTCTGTTCTTATTACTCCCAGTGGCCAAAATAAATTGACCTTGTTTGATTGGTCAGTTCTTTCCTTGAATAACGAAATTGAGCTGCCGTGCAAATCTCTTTCATTTAAAATTTTTTTTAGATCGTCGTCTGAAGCTATCAGTGTGCCGCAAACCAAAATAAGTTCAATTTGCACTTCATTTTCGACGGAAAAGTATTTTGATTTAAAACTTGTAAATTCGATGTTGAAGTCATCCTGAGCGCCAAGTTGCTCTTTGATCCACTCCTTAAATCTTTCGATTAATTCGGCTTTGGATTTTGAACTAAGTTTAGTCATCGATAGCTTATATCCTCGTCAAACTTCAATCGGATATTTCGAACCAATAATACCCGTGGGGTCCCAGTGTAAGTCTGTAAGAACCTTCTGTTATCTGAGGGAAAATTACCCTTCCACTTAGTTCTACCAATCTGGCCCCCTTAAATTTGCTTAAGTCAAGTTCTGCGGGCTGCGCGAATCTTGAAAGATTATATACACACAATACTCTGTTGACACTTACTTGATCTTCAACCTCAATATTATCAACATCCTGACTATGTTCGGTTTCGACTTTAATTTCGCGTTCAGATTCATCATCAAAAAATCTCACAAATGCAAAGATAGACGGGTTGTCGTCGTGAAGCACCTCCATTTTCCCGATCCCGAAAACCTCATAATTACTTCTGACTGAAATCAATTTTTTTATCCATAAAAGGAATGAACCAGGATTTTTAAACTGTGATTCAACGTTAACCGCGGGATATCCATAAACCGAATCCAATAATGGGGGTAGATACAGCTGCTCAAAATTCGCAAGCGAAAATCCTCCGTTTCTATCCGGAGTCCATTGCATCGGCGTTCTTACCGAATCACGATCCTTTAGATATATGTTGTCACCCATCATAATTTCATCGCCATAATACAGAATCGGACTCCCGGGGAGAGAGAAAAGGAGAGAGTGAAGAAGTTCTGCTATGGATCTGGAATTATCCACAAGTGGGGCAAAACGACGGGCGATTCCCATGTGCCGTTTCATTCTTGTATCTTTAGCATATTCGGAAAACATATAGTCGCGCTCTTCGTCACTGACCTGTTCCAAAGTCAATTCATCAAGATTTCGCAAGAATAGTCCCCATTGGCAGTTGGGAGGTATATCGGGAGTCAAAGAGAGGATTTCCGTAATGGGAAGCCTTTGCTCTCGTCGGATAGCCATAAACATTCTGGGCATCAACGGAAACTGAAAACACATATGACATTCGTCGTCTTGTCCAAAGTAGTCAACCAAATCGGCAGGCCACTGATTAATCTCTGCTAAAAGTACGCGGTTGGGATAGCGGCTGTCAATTTCCCTTCTTAACAATTTCAAAAAGCCGTGAGTTTGAGGAAGGTTTTCACAGTTGGTATCTACTTTTTGAAACAGATACGGCACCGCATCCAATCTAAAGCCGTCCAACCCCAGATCAAGCCATTTTTTAACAACGGAAAGCATAGCTTCCTGAACTTCGGGGTTTTCATAATTTAAGTCCGGTTGATGGGAATAAAACCTATGCCAATAGTATTGTTGCCTCACATGATCCCAGGCCCAGTTGGAGTTCTCGACGTCGGTAAAAATTATTCGCGCGTCCTTATATTGCGTGTCATCATCACGCCAGATATACCAATCGGCCTTAGGATTATCCTTGCTTGATCTGGACTCCAAAAACCACGGATGCTGATCGCTGGAATGGTTCATTACGAAATCAGATATTACGCGAATTCCCATAGAATGAGCTCTGTCAATCAATTCGATAAGATCGGCTTCGGTACCATATGATGGATCGACATTTTCAAAATCAGAGATGTCATACCCGCCGTCTTTCATCGGCGAACAGTAGAATGGCAAGAGCCAAATGCAATCCACTCCGAGCCAACTCAAATAATCCAGCTTTGCGGTCACACCGGCGAGATCCCCGACACCGTCATTATTCCCGTCATAAAATCCTCGAGGGAATACTTCATAGAATACGGCTTTTTTATACCACAATGGGTCGTCTTTTAGTGATCTGGACACGTTAAAATATCAGCTCCGCCCGCAAATGCAACTTTATATGTTTTTGGTAACCATGGCAAATAACGTTTTAGCGGCAGCGGTCATATCCTCGCGTCCGTCAACTATTGATTTTATCAAATCAGTGCCTTCAGCCGTTTCAATATATCCGTTTGCCTTATTTACGATTGCCTCGTTAACCATTGCCAGCAGCTCATTTTTCGTTCTTTGGAACACCTTTTTGGTTAAAATTCCGGACTCGACCAAATATTGACGATGGTTTAGAATATTTTCCAACAAATCCCGAACTCCGGTGCCATCGGTTCCTACAGTCTCACATATCGGAGGAGTCCAGTCCATATTGCCGGAAAGCTCCAGCATGGATTTTAAATCACGTGCGGTTTCTTTTGCCCCGGGCCTATCAGCTTTATTAATTACGAAAATATCGGCAATCTCCATCAGGCCCGCCTTATTGGCTTGAACCGAATCACCCCAACCGGGATTTACGACTACCACGGTTGTGTCAGCCTGGCCCACGATTTCCACCTCAACCTGTCCGACCCCGACCGTTTCAACCAAAATATAATTAAATCCCAGAGAACTCATGAGTTTTACAACCTCAGGAACGGCTGCAGATAACCCTCCCAGTTGACCTCTGGTGGCAAGTGACCGAATATATACTCCGGGGTCCATGGCATGTTCACCCATTCGGATCCTGTCACCCAAAATTGCTCCGCCGGTAAAAGGTGATGAAGGATCTATCGCTATCACCGAAACGGTGTTGCCACTGTTTCGAATTTGACCGATTAGCTGTGAGGTCAAAGTTGACTTACCGGCTCCCGGCGCTCCTGTAATTCCGACTAAAATGGATTTTAAATCGGGAGTCAATATGGATTTATTTGCAATACCTGCTTTAAAATAACCTGACTCAATCATAGTTACAAGCCTTCCAAGGGATCTCCGATCTCCCGACTTAGCTTTTTCATAAAGTTCGTCTGCGTTATATCTGCTCTCGGCCACCAATAAATCCCTTTGTGTAACTTTTCTTAACTTTTTATCGATTTAATATTATTTGTTCAAATGCCCAAAATTAGCCCAAAACTTAAAAAAACAGATTAGATGTTTTAAGTTTCGTTAGGTGGGATTTTCTCAAATGTTCAAATTAACTACAATATTTTAACTTATGTCCTGTCGCTAAAAGTTTTAATGAGAAATGAAGCTTTCAGACCTTAAACATCAGGAAGGAAGCGTATGTTTGCCCCAAGGGATTTGAATTTTTCACTGATCTTTTCATATCCGCGAAGTATGTGATCAACATTTTCAATGATCGTGGTATCGGTTGCATTCATACCGGCGATAATTAGCGATGCTCCGGCTCTTATATCATATGCCCTCACCGTTGCACCTTTTAATCTTGGCTTTCCGGTGACCGCCATATGATGACCTTCTACCAAAATATCGGCATTCATTTTTTGCAGTTCTTCAACATATCTGAACCTTCCGACAAATATGTTTTCGGTAACCATAGAAACTCCGTCGGCTACGGCCAACATTGCAACCAAAGTAGGTTTATAGTCGGTTGCTATCCCGGGGAATGGAAGTGTGGAGACATTTACAGCCTTCGGACGTTTTTTCATCGAAACCATTAATCCGTTACCCGTTGAATTTATATCCAGTCCTACCGTCTTCAGCTTATAGATAAGTGTGTCCAAATACGTGTAGTCAATACCATCCAAATATACACTTCCTCCGCAGGCGCCTACTGCGCACATATATGTGGCAGCTTCGACTCTGTCGCCGATCACAATATGAGCGTCTTGAGACGGAAAGAGTTTTTCGACACCCTCAACTACAACTCGTGATGTGCCACCGCCTTCAATCTTGGCACCCAATGATATTAAATAACTGCAGAGATCAACTATTTCAGGTTCTCTGGCTGCGTTTTCAATCACCGTGGTCCCGCAAGCCGTAACTGAAGCCATTAATAAATTATCAGTGGCCGTGTGGGAAGGATATTCGAGAACCACCCGATTACCGATCAATCGTCGGAGGTTAGGATTTGATCGTATTGAGACTCCATCAACTTCAACTGACGCCCCGAGTTCATTTAAACACCTGACATGTATATCTATAGGTCTGTCACCAAAGTCATCGCCTCCGGGAAAGGGCAAATCAAATTCGACCCCTTTTGACAAAAGCGGTCCCAATAGGGTAATGGAGGCACGCATTTTATCTATTAATTTTGAATCAAATTCAAAATTAATTTCTTCGGGTATTTCGAGATCCAAGACCGCAGTTTCGGAATTATAGTTTCCTTTAACTCCCAAATTTCGCAAAATCTGCAACATATCGGAAACATCGGTAATATCAGGGCAATTTGCGAATCTGTGCTTACCGGGACACAGAAGCGAGGCGGCCATTAGCTTCAAAACGGAATTTTTTGCGCCCTGTATTTTAATCTGTCCTTTTAAATCAAATGACTCATTTATTTCAAAAATTTCCACACGACCTCGCTTAATCTGATAATCTCACTTTAGTGATTAATCAACAACCAGATAGAAATTTAGCACTTGAATTAGTTCGCGTTACCGAAGCCGCCGCTTTGGCGGCCAGTCGTTGGATGGGGCGTGGAGACAAAAATGGGGCAGACGGCGCAGCCGTAAATGCTATGCGCGTGGTTTTGTCGTCGGTATCCATGGATGGCATAGTAGTTATCGGAGAAGGCGAAAAAGATGAAGCCCCCATGCTATTTAACGGCGAGTCAATCGGTAACGGAGAACAACCGGAAACGGATATTGCAGTTGACCCGATTGACGGCACTACCCTGACTTCTTTGGGACGTGGCGGTGCTTTATCGGTGATTGCAGTGTCAGAACGCGGAACAATGTTCAATCCCGGACCGTGCGTCTACATGGAAAAGATTGCAGTTGCAAAATCGGCTTCCGGAAAAATCGATATAAATGCTCCGGTTTCCCATAATATCGAACAGGTCGCAAAAGCTAAAGGTGTACCGGTTAGGGATGTTACGGCAGTTATTCTAGACAGGCCTCGACACGCTGAAATAATTTCTGAAGTAAGGGCCACAGGGGCCAGGATCAGCCTTATTTCAGACGGTGATGTTGCGGCGGCTATTGCGGCGGCATTGCCCGAATCCGGGATAGATATACTTATCGGAATCGGGGGCACACCCGAAGGAGTAATCGCAGGTGCGGCTTTGAAATGCATTGACGGAGAAATTCAGGCTAAACTTTGGCCGAGAAACGATGCGGAAAGACGGGCTGCTTTGGACGAAGGATATAATCTCGACCAGGTCCTCACCACGGACGATTTGGTAAAAGGAAATAACTGCTTTTTTGCGGCCACAGGAATCACCGACGGCGATTTACTTAAAGGTGTCAAGTTTAGTCAAAACGGCGCTCTAACCCATTCTCTGGTCATGCGATCTAAGTCCGGAACGATGCGAACCATTTCAGCCACCCATTCTCTGGATAAACTTAAGGAATTTTCATCTATCAAATTTGATTGAATATTGCCTAGTGCCAGCCACAATGGGTAACTAAACAGGTGAACTGTATTTCTGACCAAATATCAACTTTGGGACTAAATTATAGCTTCATCTAACCGGAATGAGTCAGATTTGGATCAGCTGAGACCGAACCCAGTAACAAGTTCGCTAGGCCATTTGCCAAACCCGCCTTGATTTTGATTGAAGGGTCGGTTGAATTAAGCGCAAATTGTAGTGCCTGATTAAGAGTCTGTCTGGCCTGAACTTCGGATATCGGTTGCGGCAAATTTTGAGCCTCTTGGGTAACCGTATTCAACCAACCGTCATTCAATACATTTCCTACCATTACCACATAATTGCCGATTTTTGCCGAAACATAGGCTAGCCGGCTTCCATCAGGATTTGTCACAACTTTCGCCAAAGTTGCACTGCCGCCAACGGCAATCTTATCTGAATCAGTCGGCGGGACATAGACTATGGTATCGTTATCCGTCCCGACAGAAACCGACATGGATCTGGCAAGTAATGCGAAATCACCGGTATTGGGGTCGTAGCCGTAAGCCTGAAGGTTTCCGTGGATATAGCGCGGATAAACTCTGGAAAGGTATTTAAGTCG
>DAIDJA010000106.1 GCA_027451605.1 Acidimicrobiales bacterium | reverse complement strand
AACGGTGAGCTTCAAGAGGTAATACTAAATTTATTGGAGCGCGACCAGCCACTCAACGGTTATGCGATAATGCAAAAGCTCGCCGCAGAACTTAGAGGCAGTTGGAGACCCAGTCCCGGTTCGATATATCCGGCTCTGCTAGGACTTGAAGATGCAAGGATGATAAGAGCAACTGAGATTGACGGTACCAAGATGTATGAACTGGAAGAATCGGGTAAAGAAATTGCCGAAAACTCTACAGTTTTAGACAATATAAAAGAGCGAACCTCTCGTGACTTTTCGTCAATGACCACCGTCGGAGAATTGATCACTGAATTCCTAAGAAATACGCCTTTTAGAAGATTTAGATTAAATAACGAGGAAAAGCAACTTGTTGAAAATTTATTGGAAAACTTAAACAGGAGTCTCTCGGACATCTTAAAGTCCAAACATAAAAAAGACACAAATTTAATTAAGAAAGTAGGTAATCAAAGTGGATGATTTTGCTAAAGCGGCATTTAGGGAGCGAGAAGCAAAGAAAATATTGAAGCGGCGAGTATTTTTGCTTCATTTTTCAATATTTTTAGTCACGAATGCCTTTCTCGTATTGGTTTGGTATGTTACCGGTCACCAGTACCCATGGTTTTTATTCCCACTTGGCGGATGGTTCATAGGTATTGTGGCTCACGGCGCGGCAACTTTTCTCTTATCGGATCCGCAGGACGTTATATTAGCCAAAGAGGAAAAGCGGGCCAGAAGCGGAGACACCTAATATTTTCAACTTAAACGGTTGCTGTTTCGAGTGAAATCTCCGAGACGGGTTTAATTTTTTGAAATCGATATACCCGTATATTCTAAATCTTTGTTATTAAGTCATGACTCTAAATTAACCTAGTTGATTTTCGGAGGGGCTCTAACAATGCAAGTCGGAATCTCTCACTATAGACCGAAGGCTATAAAGCTAAGATGAATAATTTCGGTCAACCTTTAAAAATGCCGCTAATGAATGGATGATCACATACAAATTATGAGGGTTTATAAGAGTTCAAATTGGTTTATGCCCCTGAAATGATTGGACAACCTGACAGCTTCGGCTGCGAGAACAAAGTATTTTAAAGGCAGATTTATTTTGACAAGCCAACTCCCCTTAGAATTACCTTAATAATTTGTACCAAATTTTTATGAAAAATAATACAGTATAGAGCTAGTCGGTTATAATTAGACTAACGGCAATAGGGCCGAAAATTAGTAAAAAAATTGGAGGAAATTAATCGTGTCAGATCCAAATGTTCCCGGGTGGCAACAAGAGCCTCAGCCAGATCCTTCTGTCGGAAGTCAACAGCCTTATTACCCACCGCCAAACCAGCAGGGAAATCCCTACGGCGGTCAGCCTTACGGTAATCAACCTTACGGCGGGCAGCCCGGAGGTGGATATTCGCCGCAGCCGAATCCTGGATACGGTCCCCCACCGGCACAATCTCCCTACGGCTATCCTCAACCCGGATACGGTACTCAACCGATGGGCGCAACAACGCCGGGAAGTCTATGGGGGAAGCGAGCACTGGCTTACCTGCTTGACTCCGTCATTCTTATAATTCCTATCCTCATAATATATTTCATTATGGCTTCGATATTGATTTCAAGTACCTCGCCGTCTGTCAGCTATGGTCCAAACGGACAGGTGAATTATACAGCCGGATCTGCCGGAATGAGTTTCATCGTATTTTTCTTTATCTTCGGACTTGTGATAGCCGTTTTAAGCTCATGTTACTTTGGATATCTGGATTCGGCCACTCCGGGCACTGTCGGAAAACGGGTTCTCAAGATTCGAGTTATAGATCACCGCACCGGGCAAGCTCCTTCATTTGGAATGGCTCTTTTAAGAATGCTGATTTTTGGTTTCTTATTTGATCTTTGTTATATCCCGGGAATAGTAAATGCGTTATGGCCGCTTTGGGGAGAAAACGGAAGAGCACTCCATGATATGGCAACGAATACTCAAATTGTCGAGGTATCCTAGATCATTTGCTTTGCCATTTAACCAATTCCGGTATTAGAAATTCTTAATACCGGAATTGGTTAAGAATAAAATTCAAAACTTCCGGGAGGTGAGTATTTATTTAAGATGACGACTATACCAATTACTACGGTAGAAAACCACTTAGATACTCACTGCGAAAACACAACTTCCGCTAAGCGAAGTAGGCTAGATTTATTGCCGATAAGAATACTTGGATCGGCTATCTTAATGCTCGGGATTGTTTTACCGAAGATTCCCGGACATCCGGGCTTAGAATGTCCACTGCTTAAATATACTGGAATACCCTGCCCTCTCTGTGGCATGACTACAGGTGTCGAAAATATACTGGAGGGTCATTTTGCAACTGCCGCTAACGCAAATCCGTTTTCATTTTTGGTTGTTGTCACAATCTTATTGTCGATTATCTTGGCAAAGATTAGATTCATTCAGATAAAATCTCTTTATATTAAAGTGGCGGTGCCTCTTTTGGCATCGGCTTCTTGGATATTTCAACTGGTAAGATTCCATATAATATAAATCATATCGGTTTACAAAATACACTAACCAAAATACATACTCCGGAAAACTGTGTCTTTCAATTTAACACCGGTTAAAGTCGCAACCGATCGAAAAAACGTTACAATGTTAATTCCGGTTTCGTAGGCTCGCTTTACGCATTTCTGTTCTTGGCTTTTGAACAGTCACAA
Source organism: Acidimicrobiales bacterium (assembly GCA_027451605.1). GTDB lineage: Bacteria > Actinomycetota > Acidimicrobiia > Acidimicrobiales > JABEUL01 > JAJZNL01. The sequence goes on along the minus strand of DAIDJA010000106.1, from coordinate 3,742 downwards.
GATAATTAACTCGCCAATAAAAATAATCTATTCACGGGATATTGCGATTTAATCTACAAATATAGATTCATAATAGTATCAACCTATTTGAAACGAAATTTGCGCCACCTTCTAGATATTAAAGATCAGAGAACCTATTAGTGTCTCTTACTAAAAAATAGATAGTTAATTTATCTTTTGGGACATTTCATCCCTGATGGCCTTACGTCATATTTGTGTCATTTTTGTGTAATTGCCGCAGCAGGTGACCGGAAAAATTACCAAATTTACCTTTTGCGGTATCTTGTCTGCGATCTACAGTTACAAAGAACTGAGATTATAAACTCCTGCAACGTCTAACTGAAAAGACAACAGAATTTTCGGTTAAAAGATTACCTTAGTGTACACCCATAGTGTATACCCAATATATGAAGAATATAACCTTATCTGCCCAAGAAGAAGATATAAAGAAAGCACGTGAGGTTGCCACCAAAAGACATCGTATTCTCAACGACCTGTTTCGTGAATGGTTACGCGACTTGAACAGTCAAGATGATATCGATGAAATAGTCAGAAATCTTGATACATTGTGGAGTAAATCAAATTACCTGAAAGTTGGCAAGCATTTATCTCGAGACGAGCTTCACCAACGGTAGAATTTGTGAATTTTTTTGACACCAACATATTTATATATGCACATGATGAAAGTGATTCCACTAAATTTGAGGCGGCTCGTGATCTGATACGCAAAAACGTAAAGTCAAGGCAGGCAATCATCAGTGGTCAAGTTATCCAAGAATTCTGCAGTGCATGTTTAACAAAAGCGCAAGTACCCTTAAGCGTCAGTGACGTCCAAAGAATTGTAACCACCCTGCTTTTGCCATTGTTGTCACATTATACGGATACTGAATTCTATAATAGAACTTTAACCATGTTCGATCGCTACTCGCTTAATTACTATGATGCTGCAATAGTTCAAGCCGCAATTGACTCAGGTTGTAACGTTGTTTACAGTGAGGATATGCAACACGGGGCAATTTACGGATCGGTAACAGTTATTAATCCCTTTTGCAATTAATTCCCGCATCTTTAATTACAAAATGATATCCACAAATGCCAGGTAAATTATTCACTTACCGTTGGATGTCTTTTCCCATTTAACGGAAAATAGTCTGATGAACACGAAGGACTCAGTCAAGAGGGAAACCATACTGCTCCAAAACTCGTCATCGTAGATGACACTAACATACAAATCGCCTTTTTTAAAGCTATACTGGCTTTCATATACCACCTCTGATTAATAAATCGTGAACTAAAATACTTTGATAATCCATAAATTAAAGTGTGCGAGAGTTACTGGAATGGGTGTTCCAATGTACTGGAATAGCCATTTTCTTCAAAGGATTCGTCTTAGGTTAGGCAATGAAATATTGTGCTAGGATTTTATGAGCATTTTACCGGAGGCAAACAACAGCCTAAAATCATGTCGGAGATATATTAATGAACGTTGCATGTACTATTGTAGCTCGTAACTATCTGGCTTTCGCTCGTGTGCTGGCCAAAAGTTATTCGAAGCACAACAAAGGTGAATTCGTAGTGCTCGTTTTAGATGGCTTAGACGAGATTCCCGACGACGATAGAAATCTGTTTACGGTCATTACTCCTAACGAGATTGGAATAGATCTCGATGAATTACTTAAAATGCGATTAATCTACAGCGTCATGGAGTTTGCGACGGCGGTTAAACCTTGGCTCATAAATACCTTGCTTAAAAGAGGAGCTGCCAATGTCATGTACCTTGATCCGGACATTATGGTCTTTGAGCCGTTGGACGAAATTTATAAATACTCATCCGAATCGGGTATCGTTTTAACTCCGCACGTAACCAAACCGATGTCCCGCGATAATAAACTGCCCGGAGAAATGGATATTCAAATCTCAGGAATATATAATTTAGGCTTCATTGCAGTGTCTTCCGGTTCAGATGAATTCCTGACCTTCTGGATGGATAGACTGAAAAGAGACTGTGTCGTAGATATACCTAAATCCCTATTCGTGGATCAACGCTGGATTGATTTCGTCCCCGGGATATTCGCTTGTAAAATCTTAACCGACACTAGTTATAATGTAGCTTACTGGAATATCGATCAGCGTGAACTCACCGATAAAAACGATAAGTTCTTCATCGATGGGGAACCGTTGCATTTTTTTCACTTCAGCGGGTATAACCCTAATAACTCATACGTATTAAGTAAATATCAAGGTGCAAAACCCAGAATACGGCCGGGATCCCATGATAGTCTGCAAAAAATATGCGATTTGTACAAAGAAAATTTACTTGAAAATGACTATTTAGAAGTTTCGAAATTTAAATATCAATACGACACCACACCTTCCGGAATCACGATTACGCCCCCGCTGCGTAAGCTTTATAGAAATGCCTTATTGAAATATGAGCGAGATGACTTCGCAACTAAAGAGCCTCCGAATCCTTTTGTTGAAGGACAGGAACATCAATTTATTGACTGGTTGAATGAACCCGCTGACCCAATCGCCATTCCCGTAGACCCCAGGATTATTACCAACAGAATCGGTGTGCTCAATTTGCTTTTAGGGGAAAATTTAGCCGCTAGAGCAATCATTCATTTTGCTAAAAGAGTTAAAACACAGCGGGACAAAATACGTAGAGTCAAGATAAAACAAGGCAAAACTCCTGAAGTTTTTAGAACATCAATAGATAGTCAAAATGATCTTAGCAAGCTGACTATAACGAGATATCTGGAATCCGTTTGGCGTCAGAGGCCAGACTTAATGAATGCATTTCCGGATCCTTTTAATCGGGACAAGGAAGAATTTCTAAATTGGGTTAGTGTCTCCGGCGTTAAAGAATGTGTGCCTGAAGTGCTGTCCCACGGTGCACCCCGTAAGGCTGTAATCACAAGACCGGATTCAAGCAATAAAATTACACCGATAAACCCGGTTCAATTCGAAAGTGAAAAGAATCGCCGGCACGGAGTAAATGTCGTGGGATATTTGACAACCGAATCAGGGAAAGGAGAAGAAGCTCGAAATCTAATATCATCAATTCAAGCAGCAGGGATAACATACGCAGCATTTGACTTATCGGGAACGGTATCGAGAAGGGGACATAGATTTACCGACTGGGGAGAAAACAGATACGACCTAGACATAAACATACTGTCAGTCAATGCAGACCGTTTGTCCCCTACTGCTATTGAACTAGGCGGCGGCTTTTTTTCAGAACGTCATACCATTGCACTCTTTGCATGGGAAACAGAGGATTTCCCGCCAAGCATGGTTCATGCTTTTGACCACATTGATGAGATATGGGCTAACAGTAGTTTTGCGCAAAAGGCAATTGCCGCCAACACCAAACTACCCGTGTATGCATTCCCTCTCCCCGTTCAAGTTCCGATGCAAGTTGATGAATTTGATTTTAATAAATTTGATATCCCGCAAAATAGATTCAAATTTTTATTCTGCTTTGATTTTCTCTCGTTAGTAGAGAGGAAGAATCCACTTGGCCTGTTGAAAGCCTTCGACGAAGCGTTCAAACCCAATGAAGGTCCAATTCTAATTCTTAAAACCTTAAATGATAAATTTTATCCAAAAGCTCAGTCTGTATACGAAGAAGCATTAAAAAGACCTGACGTATTCATATTGGATCAGTATCTGTCGGATAAGGATCGATTCTCTTTGATGGCAAGAGTAGATTGCTATGTCTCACTGCACCGGGCCGAAG
>DAIDJA010000105.1 GCA_027451605.1 Acidimicrobiales bacterium | reverse complement strand
TTAAATATGGCTTTAATGGCCTGCCACGCTCCCGAACTTGTCCGGGAGTTTCTGACCCTAGGGTCTGCAATTTTGCTTAAAAGCAAGACTCCTCCGGTATTACGTGAATTAATGATATTGCGCGTCGGGTCGCTCACGGAGGCAAAATATGAACTACACCATCACCTAAATATTGCCAAAAGAACCGGTGTGGACGACAAATTAATAAAAGCTGCCACGACGACTGACCGTGATTACGATATCGATATTAACCCGGATGCCCTAACAGTCTTCCGAATTGCCGACGAGACAGTTTCAAACGGCGCCATAAGTGAGGACCTGGCTAAAGCGGCGACTACATTGTTCGGGAATGAAATTACCGTTGAACTTATATTAATTTGCGGTTACTATTTTATGGTTAGCCAATATTTAAAAAGTCTCGACATTGATTTGGATACCAATTGAAAGAACATGTCATCGATTAGTCGCTTTAGATTTCCCCTGGCCGGTCTACTTATATTCATTACTTTAATTATTTCCGGCTGTACTCCCGGTAGAGTGACGGCAAATGATGTTACAAAAAGCAGTCCCACTACAACTTTACCGGTGGCTGACGGACTGAAGGTGGTTCGCAAACAGCAGATTTCTTCAAGATTAATAGATTTTACATTTAAAACCACCGCTCTTAATTTCCTGGTTCATGTTGACGTGCTCTTACCGACCAACTATATGGCAGATACGTCAAAGAGGTATCCCGTCATTTACCTTCTACACGGAGGCAGTGCGGGACCCAATACCGGCTTGGAATATCAATCGTGGATTGATTCCGGAAATGCGGTGTCCCTAACGGCTAATTTACCCGTAATTTGTGTAATGCCCGAAGCCGGTTCCGGAGGCTGGTATACCAATTGGTACAACGACAACAAAGGCGGATCTCCCCAATGGCAGACATTTCACATCAATCAACTGGTGCCATTTATTGACCACACATTTCGAACCATAAATAACCGTGACCAAAGGGCAATTGTAGGACTTTCAATGGGCGGATACGGTTCATTTGAATATGCCGCACAGTTTCCGGACGTATTCTCAATTGCGGCATCATTTTCCGGTGCCGTCGATATCGCCTATCCTCCCAACATTGCCGGTCCGATGGCTAAAGTTATTGTGGGAATAATGGCAGAAGGCGATGGCGGTAAAGCCACATCCCCGTTCGGATCTTTTAGTCGCGATCAAATAATATGGAGAGGACACGATCCCGCCGACCTCGTACAAAATCTTTCAAATACAAAATTGCTCCTATTCAGCGGTAACGGAACTCCCGGCCCGTTGGACAGCTCTGCGACGGTGAGCGATTTTTCAACGGGTATCGAAAAGATAGTTTATTTGGCAACCGTTGAGATGGAGTTTCAGCTTCTGAAATACCACATATCTGCCTTTACCGATAACTACGGTCCGGGAACTCACTCGTGGCCATATTGGCAGCGAGATCTGCAACAATCTCTGCCGATTATCATGAAAGATTTTACCGACAACAAGGCGTGGCCCTTAAATTTCACTTATAGCTCGATCAGTAAATCTTTCACTCAGTGGGGATACTCAATTTCATTCAATCGTAAAGTTACGGAGATGGCCACCTTAAGGGGTTTGAGCAAGACCAAATTCCAAATTTTAGGCAGTGGATCGGCAGATATTACAACACCGTCTTTTTTCAAACAAGGAGAATGGTACACCGTCACTATCGGTTCGGGATCAAAGACGACAAAACTAAAAGAACAAACTATTACAGTTAAAGCCGACTCAAGGCGCCGATTAACCTTTAATGTACGATTGGGACCGACAGATACCGTGACCGAGTATTCTCCGGGCTGGAAAGCGTCAGATACCAAAGAATACACTGCAACAATTACTATTAAATAACAGCAATCGGTTAGAAAAATATCGTTAAAGTTTGGATATTATTGCCTTATAAATATTTGGCGGTCCAATTCGGCTACATCTGCCGGTTAATATGGCGTGGCATAATTATATTAAAATTAATACCGGATTAAAGTAATCTAAAATCTAATTGCCGTTAAATAATAAATTCTTGCCCAACTATGAACATTTCAACTAAATCAATAGGTCTTTCAGTGACTCGCCTCACCCAAAAGCAGGGTGATGAGATAATCAATGACTCAAAAAATAAACTATTAAACCAAAAACAAAATCTATCTGAAGAAGATTTATCCAAATTAAGCAAACTACCAAGTTCCAACTTAAGTGCTCTGCTCGAATTAGCTCACAATGTCAGGCTTGAATATTGCGGTGAAACAGTTGAAATCGAAGGGATTCTTTCTGCAAAAACCGGAGGCTGTACTGAAGACTGTCACTTTTGTTCGCAATCAGCAAGACACGAATCTACCGTTAAAGCTACACCGCTTTTAAGTGAAGACGAGGTATTAAAAGCCGCGATAGAGACAAAAGAGTTAGGGGCAACAGAATTTTGTATAGTTTTGGCGATTAAGGGTCCCGACGAAAAGATTATGAATTATCTTGAAAAAATGGTACCACTCGTTAATAGCAAGACCGGACTTGACGTAGCCGTGAGTGCAGGAATTCTAACCGACGAACAGGCAACTCGACTGAAGGCATGCGGTACCCACAGATATAATCACAATCTCGAGACGGCAAGGTCATTTTTTGAAAATGTCGTTACCACTCACAGTTTTGAAGAGAGGTTTGACACCTGCATGCTTGTTAAAAAACACGATATGCAACTTTGTTGTGGAATTCTTTTCGGAATGGGAGAATCCGAAGATCAGCGGGTGGAAGTTTTATCTCAGCTACAACAGTTAGAGCCAACCGAGGTTCCGTTGAATTTCCTAAATCCCAGACCGGGCACTCCTCTGGCATCAAATTCTATTGTTCAAACCTCCGAGGCACTCAAGTGGATAGCTATCTCCAGGCTGGCGCTGCCCGGTGTCATCTTACGATATGCCGGAGGACGTGAGATTACTATGCGTGATTTTCAGGCAGATGGAATGCTGTCGGGCATAAATGCTTTGATAGTGGGCAATTATTTGACGACACTCGGTCGAGATCCAAAATTAGATATTAAAATGTTAAGTGACCTTAAAATGCCTATAGGCTCTTTAACGGGAATAATCTGAGGAAAACATTGGTGGAAGAAATCGATAATATCTTCGAACAAGACGATTACTGCGTCGGATGCGGGAAATTAGACTGTCCGGGTTGTCGGCGAGAACTTGACCCACCGAGATTTTGTTACCGGTGTGGGAAAAAATTAACTGTTAAAATCACCCCGACAGACTCGGTTATAACTTGCAAAATTCACGGAACGATTAATCCGTAACAATGTGCCGTGACCATATACAATTAGACTAATTTGAGAAAGTGATTCGAATTTAAAATGGATATGATTGCAGTAGTCGATACCATGTTTGCCCGAGTTAATATGGGTGACTTTGCGGTTGACGAACTAAAAAACTGTCCGGGATTTGAGTCAACTTTTTTGGTCAAAAGAGTTACAGTGCCCGGATTCAAAGATCTCGCCGTTGAATGCAAACGGTTAATAGAGTACTACAACGCCAAAATTGCCCTTGCTTTAGGTATGCCCGGCAAAGCGGATATCGACCAAGTTTGTGCACACGAGGCGTCACAGGGAATAATGATGGCGCAGCTTCTGACCAACACCCACATTTTGGAAGTATTCGTACACGAAAACGAAGTCGATTCAGACACGGAATTGATAAAAGTTGTCGAGAACCGTGTCAGAAAACATGCGCTTAACGCATATTGGATGCTTTACGAACCCAAACAACTGCTGGAAAGGGCCGGCAAGGGAATCAGACAGGGATTTGACGATGCCGGACCGGCTCAAGTCTGAGCGGATCTATCGTTTCTCATCTTCCATATCGTTTTTACATAATCTCCGAGTTCATTAATCTCATTATAAATCGGCAAATTCAAATTTTCCTTTTACCATTCGAAATTCAACATGTCAACTCCGGAGTTGTCATCAAATCTATTCAAATAAATTACAAATTCTACATTGATTAAGTGAGGATAATTCCTCTGTTCGGCCTGATATCTAAATCCGAAATAGTTTGTCAAAATTGAGTTTAAGCTTCCCAAAGTTGAATCGGCGACGCATAATATCAGATCAATCTTCTGGATCTCCATTAGGTCGATAAAGTCACCGTCAGTACAAATTGGCGAAAGAATTCCGCCGGCACCTTCCAATATCCCTATATCAATATTTGGCTGAAACACTATCTCTGAAAGTTCGGACATGTATAACTCGGTTCCGGTAAGTTCACGTTTGGCCATAAATGGGGTCAATGCAAGTGGGTACGTGTAATCAGGCGAACATATCTCTTTGGAGTTCTCACCTGTTGCTGCTGCCAATACTTCTGAATCAAGCCGACATATTTCATCCGGGTCATAACTTTGAGCCGGCTTTCGAGCCGAAACTTCGAGGCTTTCTCTTTTAAGGAAAGAAAGCAGCTGACTTGCCACATAGGTCTTGCCTACATCGGTATTTGTACCCGTGACTGCCACATATAGCGTAGGTCTCGACACTTTTAAATTGCCTTCATGGCTTCCCGGAGCTTTAATCCAAGATATTCAATCTGATCATAGCTATGTTCGGCAGATAAGGTAACTCTCAGTCTAGAAGTGCCGACCGGAACCGTGGGTGGTCTAATGGCAGGAATCAAAATCTTGTCTTCTCTTAATTTATTTGAAATTTCAACTGCCTTGTCTTCTCTTCCTATAACTATCGGTACTATGGGAGTCATTGTGTCTAAGTCAGCTTGGACCATTGTTTTAAAGTAAGTAATATTGTCCCTAAGCTTGTTTAAAAGTTCCGTTCCCTCATCTGAATTTACTATTTCTACGGCGGCCAACCCTGCTGCCGTATCGGGAAGGGACAGACCCGTCGTAAATATGAAAGACCTTGCTTGGTTAATCAAAAGATCTATAAAACCTCTGCGCCCACCGACAAATCCGCCTAAAGAACCAAAAGTCTTAGACAGAGTTCCCACGATCAATGTAAGATCCGGATCGACGTTAAAATGTGCGTTAAAAACGTTGTGCGCATCATCTACTACCAATAAGGCTCCGAATTTTGAGCAAATCTCCGACAGCCTGTCAATATCTGCGACATCTCCGTCCATTGAAAATACCGAATCGGTTACAACGAGGCCAAGCTTGCCTTCTGAATTTACAATTTTTAACTGATTCTCACACTGATCATAGTCCAAATGTTTAAATTTCAAAACTTCTGATCTTGCAAGTCGACAACCATCAACTATGGAAGCATGATTTAACTCATCTGAGATAATTACCGCTTTATTTGTACCAAAAGTCGATAAAACCCCAATATTAGCGGCATATCCGCTTGAAAACACCAAGGCCGATTCACAACTCTTATATTCTGCTAATTTTGCTTCAAGGTCTCGATGTTTTTGGCGAGTTCCGGTAACTAACCTGGATGCCCCCGTGCCAACCTCAGAACTTATTGAATTTCTTGCGGCCTCAATTACTTTAGGGTGTGACTTAAGGCCCAGATAATCGTTAGATGAAAACACCAGGTAATCGTCTTTATCGACAGGCATTAGATGACGCCACCTGTTGTTTCGACGAATAAATTCCTCTTGTTTTGAAATAAAGTCGTGCCAATCGGGCATAGTTACAAACTTATGAGACTTTCTTAAAAAGTTTTGCCCACATATTTTGATGGGCAGCCGAAATAACTAGTTCATAATCTCCAGTCAGTTCGGGGGTGACCGATTGAACGGGATCGGAAATTCCCCACAAATCAACTACAAGCCTAGTCTGCGCCGAATCAACAACCAAAGGGAGGCTAAACAGATTTCTGATCTCAAGCGGACCTGTAGCGCCGGTAAGCTGCCTAATCTTATCTAAGCGAATGTAATCTTCATCTTTTAACAACTTGACGTTATCTGAAATAATTTCAAAGTTTCCGACACCTCCCACAACTGCCATTACAAGATCCAGTTGTTGTTGATCCAGCATCGTTTCCCGGGTCCTCAATAAAATACAGTCCGGATCGTTTACAAACAGCCTTGAATTCATATTTGCCCTTAACACAGATGCGATCAAAGCATTATATGCACTGGGGGAAGCTTCGTTAAATCCGGTCCAGGCTATCCTCTCTTCAAAGTAGGGCGCCGTGTCAGCAGAGACTCGCATTGCATCTACGATACCTACAGCAGGACCGAAAGGACATCCGCATCCCAAGAGATATCGGTCGCCAATACCTTCTCTGACGGCGGCAAGTCCCATTCTGAGTGCTTGCGCCCTGGTATAGTTATTTTCGTTATGCCTTATTCCGTCAAGTGCGGCAGCATAGCAGAAATCGATTTTGTGATAATCGAAACCCATCTCAGACAGCCCTCGATAGGTTTCGACGAGAAACTGAAGTACCTCCTGGTTAGTAGTGTCTAAA
>DAIDJA010000104.1 GCA_027451605.1 Acidimicrobiales bacterium | reverse complement strand
GTTCATGGCTGATAGGCCACTGTGACAAAGACCTGCCGATTTGATTAAAATTTTAACCTGATTCGGTCCAACCTGACCGACGGTTACGTCGTCTACCACGTCAAGAGTGGTGTCTCCCACGTTCCTTAATATTGCTGCTCTCATATTTCCTCCGTTGGCAATTAATAATTAATTTTGTAATTTAGCCTGTATTGAGTTTAGGCATATCGGAGTTTAATTTCAAATCGATTGTTATATTAAAAATACTTTGATAATTAAAAATTCCGGTAGTGCTATCGCGCCTTTAAGAGGCGATGGTAACTCTTTTGAAAGCCGGCACCGTTAATTAAACCTTTGAGTTCTCGGCCAATTACTGAACCATATCATTCGGAGGTAATCGGTAACTTTTCGATCTCTCTAACCTAAATTGAATCAGTCAGAAGGCTAGGGTTAACTACTGAATTTTGTAATCGGGACTATATTTGGTTGACTTCTTGAATATTTTGTCATCCGATACATCCTCCGAAATCCTTACCCCATACGTTCACATATCCGCAAGCTCTAAACGGGTTTGTTGAAATTGAAGCCGCGACGCCAACTATGGGAGACCAATTTCCCCATCCGCATTCAAACCATCCGTGACAGCCCCAAGACTTTCCGTATACCGTTGCTCTCCCGGCCCCGTTAACCGCAACGTAGGGATAGTTGCTGGATATTGTAATTGTCATGTTATATGTAATATTTGCATAAAATGCTACCACTATTAGATACAGTGATCCGGTATCGCCTGAGAATACGCCGCTCACCGGAGATCTTGCGCTTGCTAAAAATGTTCCGTTGGAAGATATGAAAACCGAGACTCCAAAGGAAAACCCTGATGCATTAACGGTACTGACCGCTTTTAGGGTGGTTGCGTTAGCCCGTGTCGAACAGGAAGCGTTAGTACAATTTGTAAATGTTATGTCAGCCGAGGCATTCAATACTACAAGATTTAGATTGGCATTTATATTGAAGTAAAATCTGGAGTCCGGAAGTATCGTCATCTTGCCCGATAAGTTAACTACCGAACCTACCTGAAATGATATCGAGGCATAAAATCCCGAAGAACCGGGATAGTTGCTTGCCGAAAATGAAGCATTTCCCAAATTATAGCCACCGACATTTACGCTTGCGCTGCCGTTTAACGAGTAGTAAACCGTAGAGCCGGTTGCCTGTGGAATCTTATTGAAATATTTTTGTAGGGAATAACCTAATAAGGAAGGGAAGTAAGGGGTCGGCTGTCCGGTGGAAAAACTTCCGTTAAAGTTTACCGTAACACCCAGAAGGGATATATTCGCCGAAGCCGTAATTGCGACGCTGACACCGGATCTTGCTACATTAACGCTTACATTTGCAACGAATCCGACAAGATCCAAATTTGCCTGTCCGCTAAGAGTAAAGTTTCCGTTGCCCTGTATCGCCCCCGAAACGCTTACAGAGTTGTTCGATTGCGTTCCCAGTAAGGAAACAGTGGCATCAAAATTAGCCCAAGCAGATCCTGCTGCACGCCCGATTGACACATTGGCCAATGCGCTGATACCGCCTAAGTTTACGGATATATTAGTTGCACTCAGATAGAAATCTCCGGTTTGAGCTTGGACTTTTCCGTTCGGACCCTGAATTTTGTCTGTAGAGGATACGCTACCTCCGTAGAATTGTCCCGTTACATCGGCTGTAAATATTCCGGCAAGATCAAACCTACCGCTGAAGGAAAATGAGGTTGAATTTACATTGGCTGAGCCGCCCACAATGGTATAACCTCCAACCGACAAGCTCACGCTTGCATTTAAAGAAAACGGTATATTCGGACCGTAGTTTAAGTCAAATGTGCCGTTTAGACCTACCGCTCCTGCGATATTGATATTGGCAATAATTAAAGCCTTGGCTTCGCTGAGTGTTCCGTTTGCAACGGATAATGAAATATCTGCATAAACGGTGGACCCAAGCAGACCAACGTCTCCCTTCAGTTGGAAACTTGCCGAGTTGGTAGTGCCGGTCTCCACGTGAATTTTAAGGGAAACACCGTTTATGGACAAAACGGATCCTAAGTTTACTCCGTCTAGCGTTCCGCTCAAATCCAGTACCTGTGAGGTCGGAGTAACTGAAATGTAGCCCGAGGCACTGACGGTGACGCCGAGGACACTCAAACCACCCGAGAAGTTAAGAGAAAATGACGTGGGTGATATAGAGATTCCAATCTCGGTTTTGTCAAAGTTTACTCCTCCGTAAGAAATTTCGCCGATCGTCAAATGCGCATCCAACGCAAACGGATTTATCCCCAGAGATGCGTCGACGGTTACCGGTACACCCAATATTGATCCGTTGAAGTTTAGAGATATTCCGGGACTGTAGGTAAATTGACCTACGGTACAACCTGAAGGAGCTATTTCAATGTTAAGAGATTTTGCGGTAAATACGTCGGCATTTTTTATATTCAATACGTTAGCATTAGGATCAGTCGGATCATTAATTTCGAGTCCGAAACATGGGTTGGTAAGTGAAATGTTTGCTATGACGGTGGTAACTGTATTGGCTGACATACCCAGAGGATCCCTAATGTCGGAAGGCAAAGTGGCTGAAGCTGCAAGGCCTATTGACGGTGTTAGAGTAGTGAGACTAAAATTGACCGAAACTGCCATTCCGTAGACCGTCAGTCCGGATACGCCAAAGGCATCGTTCCAACCATTTTGTGACGATAACGTTAGCGATCCGGCTATAGTTTGGGTGGTCGCGGTAAAAGATAGATTGACTCCGAGCTGTATCGAAGATGCATTGCTTGAAGATGATCCGGCGATATTTAGTGTAGCGGTACCTCCCAATGCGACAGAAAAGTCTCCGTTGTTTAATTCAACTTCCAGATAGATGCTGTTAAGTTGCACATTCGTCGCACTGGCTGCATCACCGTAAAGATACCAATCACCGGTTAGGTTTAATGAAACTTTTAATGAGAAATTGCCGTTGGATAGATTCACGCTCCCCACGGCTTGACCGTTTATATTTCCGGGTAATCCGAGCAGCGTCTTTACCCAAGACGGAGTATCAAAACCCCCGGAAATTATAAAGGTGTTTGAAGATACCGGGATTTGACTTAATAATGACCCATTGCTATCGAAAATATTTAGCTTTGTTGAATAAGTTGAAAATGCGAGTATTGTGTTGGAAAGTTTTGATGAACCACTCCCCGGAAGTGAATAGCTTCCCAAATTTGACCAGATAGAAAATCCGGACGAGCTGAAGTTAAGATTAACCGTTGGCAACTGACCGAATATAGGCAACTTTGCCGAACCCACAAGAGTTACATTCAGCCCTTTAGTGTTATTTTCGAAACCGGCCGTACTATCCGGAGCATTCATACCGGAGGTGATGTAGGCATGAAGGTTGTTTAGCGATACACCCGAAGTGATATCGATACTGTTTTGAATAGTTGCACCTAACGAAAATGCACCCGAAGGTAATCCGATTGCCCCCGAAACCGTCGCATTTATTGTTTGAGAGCCGGGAACTGATAACGTTAGATTTCCGCTCAGATCTATAAAAAGTGATGTATTAGACGGACATTTATACCCCGAAGATTCTGTACACGTGTTGCTTAAATTTATTGATATGTCAGAGATACCCACTCCGCTTACCGGTGACCAAGTGCCCGTAGATTTAGCCGATAGGGAATAAGCTAAAGTTCCGTTGACCGACGATATGGATCCCGTAATGTTTTTGGGTTGAATTATCAGACCGGGAAGCGGTTCAAACTGTGTTGTGGATGAAGAAGATGCCGAAAATGACCAATCCTTAAGTGAATCATAGGAAAAATTCACATCAATCTGGGTCGAATTTGATCCGATGCCGACTACTATCGAACCGGATCCGGAGATCCCCGCTTTTCCTCCGTTCGGTGACCAATTGACACTTAAGGTATTTAACGAAAGACCCGGAATCAGGCTTATCGGAGACGCTATGGAACCCGAAATACTAAATGTAATCGGAGAAGTGGCCGAGCTTCTTGATATGGATCCGCTCAAGTTTATTCCGACCTGTTGGATTTGAATAAGATCGGTTGCACTTGCACTCATCGAAAAAGAACCGTCACTTGAGATAGTTCCGGATACGCTGGCTCTGGGGGTTCCGGAATTTGAAGTAGTTAATCCCACCGCAGTTGACGATAAAGTTATACTATTTGTTCCGGTGCCGATCGAAAACGAAACTTCTGTATTTACTTGCCAGTTCCCGGAATTCGGAAGGGGCAGAAATGCAAAACTGGATGCGGTTATATTGCCGGTTACGCTTAACTGCGTATTGGACGAGGAATTAGAGCCACCCGGGAAACCTATGAAAAATCCCTGTGGGTTAATTTGACCCGTACTTGGTGTCCAAAATGACCTGCTGGAACTGGCTAAAAATCTTCCAGCTGATTCTCCTTATCAGAAAGCGTTTATAAAAGCGTGGGTAACATCCAAGGATGTTGGTGAAATCCAAAAATATCTTGATGAGGCAGAAAGAGAAATTGATGAGATGAAAGAAAAGGGAATAGATCCAATGAGCACTGAGAATGCGAAAAGTAAGCCAGGACCAAAACCACAAGTTGAAGGTCCAGAGCTATCTTCTATCCTTGGTACTGGACAAGTTCAAAATCCTAATACAGAATTTTCTACGTACAATCTAGGAGGAAATGGAGGAGTAGAAAGAAATGTCCAGGCAAAGAACGCTCCTTTATTCGGGAACGCCAATATATCTGCTAAAACTCAGGCAGCTCAAAACAGAGCTAGAGTACTGCCTGGAATGATACCCACTTGACTTTTTTTTAAATAATGTCCAAAATGACATCAAGTCGTATCGTAAGTGAGCGACCTTGAAGTCAAAGTAAAACTTAACTCTACGCATTTTAAATTTTACCCTCTGCCTGATTCTCAAGAACTTATTTAATTTAGGCTTGTGACCTTTTTAAAGATACCTTTGATCAAAAGGGACATCTTTATCAAAAAGAGCAAGAAACAAAAATTTTTATGGACGATAGAAATATGAATGCCCAGAATCCATCCAATGGTTCTGCATCAGTAGATGACGTAAACACATCGAATGATGTAAATCCTTCTGAAATACAAGCAGGAGGTAGATCTTTCAAAAGTTCTGAAGAGTTAGCAAATGCGTATGGGGCTATGCTAAAAGATTATACTCAGAAATCTCAGCAATTATCAGCTTACGAGAGAGAAAGAGCAAATCAGGCTAGATATCAGTCACCTCAAGAAGATGTGGATGATGTTTCAAAGGCTTTTGCCGTCTTAAAAGAACGTGGGATGGTAACAAGGGATGAAGCTCTAACTCGAGATGAAGTAGATGATCTCTTTACACTAAGAGATTTTACGGCATCAAAGAATGCGAACACTAAGTATGATGATCTTAAATTGTCGAAAGATGATGAGAGATTGGTTATGGAGCGTTATAAAAAGGGTATTCCTATGGAAGACACCTATAGAGCTCTAAAGCACGAAAGTATGGTTAAGCACATTAGCGAAGAGTCTCAGAACTATCAAGCTCCTAGAGTAAATAATACTCAAGGTAGCCGTTCACCTAATGCAGATTTTGAAAGGATGAAAATTGATCCTTCTAAATTGAAATCTTCAAGGGATGGTCAACCTAACAAGGAAGTTTATAATGCGATAGATTCGATATTTGACGCAGCTGACTCTTCCGGTGTTAGACTATCACTGAATGATATAGCATCAGGTCAGGGACGTTGATGAAGAAAGATCTAGGATAATTTATTTTATTTTAGATTAATTAAAACTTAATATGACACCTAACGTACAATCAACTACACAGGCATTAGACCTGCTGTATAAGGTCATATCGAGAACAATTATCACGAATTACAGGACTTCTACTCCTCTTTTGAGTATTTTAACTTCACCTGAGAGGAAAGGAGCAAATCCTGATGGTACACAAGGTTTCTTTGACAGATTCGAGAACAATACAATGTATCTCGATATTGTTGGGAACCCTATTTATGCAACAGCAACACAGCCTACAGCTAAATTTGCATTTGGACAGGAAAATATCTTCCAATTTGCACTTCCAGCAGTAACTGTCTACAACTCTGTTCAATATACTGAATTTGTAAACCAAATCACTATGTCTGACAGGGGAGCTGTTACAAAATTCACAGAAAGGATAATTAGAGATATGACAAATGGATACAAAAGAACCCTTAACAGAATGTTATGGGGATCTGTATCGAGTGCTCCTTCAACAGGGGCCGGAGCAAACGCCCTTGCGGTAACATCTGCGGCCGGGGCAACTACAAACACTATAGATCTTACATCTTTAGATGCAAATGGCGATAGACCAGCTACATACTATCTTGCTGACGGGATGGCAATAGAAGTTAATGGAGCAACCGGAGGAACTACAATATCAGGGAATGCTTCAGCTACAACTATTACAGGTCTCGACAGTTCTACAAATGTTATTACGGTTGCTGACAATCTTACATTTGGGTCAAGTGCCAATATATATGCGATATCATCTGATG